>JAGVUH010000324.1 GCA_019136395.1 Gammaproteobacteria bacterium | reverse complement strand
CCGAGGAGCCGCTCGCCTCCAGCATCCTCAATGTCTTTCCCGCCCGCATCATGGAGTTTGGCGCCAGCGAAGGCCCCCGGCTGCTGGTCAAGCTCGGCCTGGAGGAGCCTGGCAAGACCGATACAGCCTCCTGGCCCACCCTCCTCGCCCGGATCACCCGCCAGTCCCGCGACCGGTTAGGCCTGACCCTCGGGCAGCGGGTCCATGCCCAGGTCAAGGCCGTGGCCTTGATAGAATGAGCCGAGTTTCGACCCGTGCCGGGAGACTGGGACCGAAACCGGCACCGAAACCGAAATCGGGACCGGGACCGGGATCGGCACCAGCACCGGCACCGAAACCGAACCGGGTTCGGGGTCGGGGTTCGGGATCAGGCCCGAGACCGGAATCGGTTGATCATCCGTCAGCCTGCCCCCATTAGGCTTAGCTTGACTCTGGCGGTCTCTCCCTTACTCTCTCCGTTCTCCGACGACGAACGTATGTCACCGAAACCCCTGCTCGGCCCCTGCGATTCCTATCAGTTGGAACCTTTCGCCTACGAATGGGCCTGGACCATGGCTCGCGCCCAGGAGAACAACAACTGGGCCCCGGAGGAGATCGCCGTCGCCCCGGACGTTGCCGACTACAAGAACCCCGCCACCGATCCCAAGTTCAAGCACCTGTTCGAATCGGTGATGGCCCAGCTCACCACCTTCGACATCGAGCGCGGCGACGACGCGGCGGAGACGTTCCTGTCCGTCTTCCAGCCCGCCGAAATCCGGCACTTCTTCAAGCGCCTGGTGTGGGAGGAGGGCCTGCACACCCGCAGCTACCGCTACGTCATCGAAAACCTCGGCATCCCCCTGACCATCTACGACACCTGGAAACGGGTGCCGGCGATGAAGGCCCGGGTGGAGATGGCCCAGCAACTGTCCGAACCGGTGTTGCAGTCCATCAGGCGCCAGATCGAGGGCCGGCCCTTCCACGAGATGGACCTGGCGGAAAAACAGGCCCTGCTGCGCTCCCTGGTGTTCTGGTTCCTGATCTTCGAGGGCGTCTGGTTCTGGGTCTCCCTCCTCGGCCCGGTGCAGCAGCTCGCTCGCCTGGGCTGTTTCAAGGGTGGCGCGGAGCAATTCACCTACATCGCCCGCGACGAACAGAGTCACATCGGCTTTGGCGTGGCCCTGATCCGCGAGTTCATGGCCCAGTACCCAGAGGCAGTGACGGCGGACCTGCTGGCTACCATCACCAGCGACACCAAGCGCGCCCTGGCCCTGGAGGGCGAGTACATCGCCTACTGCCTCAAGGATGGGCCGATCCTCGGCTATTCCGCCCCCGACCACCTGGCCACCGCCAAGTTTTTCGCCAACATGCGCCTGGGCTCGGTGGGCCTGCCGCAGCCCTTCGACGACGCCCATCACGCCTTCCCCTGGATGTCGGAACAGATGGAACTGAAGAAGGAAAAGAATTTCTTCGAGACCCGGGTCACCGAGTACCAGGCCGGCGGCGCCTTGTCCTTCGATGACGCGGACGAGGAGGGGGCGGGCGTGACCGGCGATCTCTTCGCCGCCGGGGTCATCACCCCCCGCCCGGAAGAGCCGCCGCCGGTCGTGGCGCCCCCGGTGACGGAGGATAAGCAGAGCGTGCAGGCCCTGTTCCCCGCTGACGATCCCTACTTCAGCAAGCATGACCAGTCCCAGTGGGATGACCCCCTGGCGGGACTGAAGAAGTAGGGCGGCAACCGCGCGGGCGGCGAAGCTCCGCGGACTCAACCCGCCCTTTCGCCCACCCCTCCGCCGCTAACCCTCAGCCCCCAGCCATTTCGCCCGCCCCTCCGCCTGGGACAAGCCCACGCGCCCCCTGGTCAGCCAGCCAGGCATCCAGGTCCGCCACGGCCAGGGGCCGGGCATACAGGTAACCCTGCACTTCATCGCACCCCATCTTTCTGAGCAGGCCGGCGAGCGCGGCCTCCTCCACCCCCTCGGCGATAGTCTTTAAGTTGAGGCTGCGGGCGATCTGGATCATGGCCCCGACGATGGCCCGGTCGCCCTGATTGTCCCTGAGGTTGACGACAAAGGAACGGTCGATCTTGATCTTGTCCACCGGGAAGCGCTTGAGATAGGCCAGGCTGGAATAGCCGGTGCCAAAGTCATCGATCGCCAGGTGGATGCCCCACGCCTTCCACTGAGCCAGGGCCGCCAGCACCGCCTCCTCCCCCTGGAGCAGCAGGGATTCAGTCAATTCCAGCTCCAGGCCCTGGGGGTCGAGCCCGCTGTCCGCCAGGGCCTGACTCACATCCGCCATCACCTGCCCCTGACGGAACTGGACCGCGGACAGATTCACCGCCATCACCAGGTCCGGCCAGCCGCTGGCCCGCCAGGCGGCGGCCTGGCGACAGGCCTCCATCAGCACCCAGCGGCCGATGGGGACGATGAGCCCGCTCTCCTCGGCGACGCCGATGAAGACCCCGGGCGGGACCAGCCCGACGTCAGGACGTTGCCAGCGCAGCAGGGCCTCGACCCCCACCACCCGGCCGGTGCGCAGACCGAGCTGCGGCTGATAGTGCAGGACGAACTCCTGGCGCTCCAGGGCCAGCCGCAGGGCATCGCGGGTCTCCAGGAAGCGCGTCAGTTCGTCGTTCATCCGCGCCTCGAAGAAGCGATAGGTCTGGCGCCCGGCGCGCTTGGCCTCGAAGAGGGCGGTATCGGCATAGCGCATCAGCGCCTCGCCCTCCGCGCTGTCCTCGGGATAGACCGCGACCCCGATAGAGAAGGAAGCGTGGATCTGCCGCCCGGCAATCTCAAAGGGCACGGCCAGGCTGGCCAGCAAGCGCTCACAAACCGGGGCGACGGCCGCCACCACCTCGCCGGGGGTCAGTCCCGGCAGGACCAGCATGAACTCATCGGCGGCGAGGCGGCAGAGGCTATCCTCGGCCCGCAACAACCCCGCCATCCGTCGCGCCAGCTCCTGCAACAGTTGATCGCCGGCGACATGGCCATGGGTATCGTTGACATATTTGAAGCGGTCCAGGTCGAGATAGACCACCGCCAGCCCCTGCTGATGGCGACGGGCGGTGGCGAGGGCCTGCTGCAACTGGTACTGCCCCAGCACCCGGTTGGGCAGGCCGGTCAACTCGTCATGGAAGGCCAGGTACTCGATGCGCGCCAAGGCCTGCTCCAGCGCGGTGATGTTCTCCCGCAGGGCGTCATTGGCGGTCCGCAGGTCCTGGGTGCGCGCCTCGACCTTCAGTTCCAGTTGCGCGTTCAGCTCCTGGTAGCGCCGCTCGCTCTCCCGCAAGCGCTGCTCGACCTGCTTGCGCCGGGTGATGTCGATCATCACCGTCAGGAAATACGCCCGCCCCTGACTGCGGATGAGCTCGCCGGAGAAGAGACCGTCCAGCACTAGCCCGTCCTTGCGCCGCACCCGGAGCTCGACATCACGCAACCGGCCACGGTTCAGCAACTGATCAGCCATGGTTTTCTGCTGCCCCGGGTCCGCGAAGAGGCCCAGCTCCGTGGCGGTCTTGCCGATCACCTCCGCCCGGTGGTAGCCCAGGGCGTCGATAAAGGCCTGGTTGATGTCGATGTAACACCGCTCCGGCACGCTGGTCAGGGCCATCAGGGCTGGATTGTTGTGGAACAGGCGCTCAAAGCGCTGCTGGGCCTCCTGCTCCGCCCGCAGGTCCTTGCTGACCCCATAGATACAATCGGCCCCATCCCAGCGCCCCGGCCAGATCCGGGTCTCGACGGGTATCTGCAGCCCCTCCTTGCTGGCCAACGGCAAGGGACAGGTCTCACGCTCACCGCGGAACATGGCGGCGAAGATCGCCGCGGCCTCCTCCCGGCAGTCGGCAGGATGGAGCTCCAGCACCCCCAAGCGGGCCAGTTCAGTCTCGTCATAGCCAAGGATGCGCTGGCAGGCCGGATTAGCGAACAGGATACGGCCGTCGGGGGCGGCGACGACGATCAGATCGCCAACGGTTTCAAAAAAGGCCCGAAAGTTGGCGGCGCTCTCGGTCAGGGCCTGCTCGGCGCGTCGCCGCTCGCCGATCTCCGCCTCCAGCTCGGCGGTCCGTTCCGCCACCCTTCGCTCGAGGTCGGCGTTATGCCGTTGAACCTCTGCCTGGGAGGCGCGCAGGGACTGCTCCGCGGCCTTGAGATCCCGGAACAGAGTCATGAAGGGGTCGCGAATCGCCGTAACGACGATGGCGCGGTACAGAAGATAGTAGGCCGCCAGCTTGAGTAGATGACCCGTCAGATTGGCCAGGTCATAGACGCCGACATAGGCGGTGAAGGAGAGCTCTTGGGCGACGGTGAGCAGGGCCACCGCTTGGAGCAAGCGATTGGTCCTCGGGGGAAAACTAGCACGCGCCCGTTGCAGCAGGAAGACCGCGGCCAGGAGAATGGCGACGATGAGGTATTCGCTGCCGACCTTGAAGGGGGTCAGGCCCTGGCCTTCGACATAGCAGTCGGGGAAATAACCACCGAATATGATCAGGATCAGCAGCAAGGTCAGGGCGCCATAAGCCAGCGCCAAACCGCCCAGAGACGGGCGGCGATGGGCGACGAGGGGCGCCGCCAGGAGGGTCAGGGCCTGAAGGTAGCGGGCGGCGATCCAGAGCTGGGTCGGCAGGTTGGCGTCATGGCCAGGAAAGATTGCCATCCCCTTGTAGGCCAGGGTATGCACCAGATCGATGGCGGCCGCGGCGCCGAAACCGAGGGCGATGACCTTGAGGAAGCCGAGGTCCTGTACCTCCCGGGTATTCCACACCAGGAGCAGGATGGATAAGGCGACGCCGATGGTGAACAGCTCCGCCAGGGTATGGAAGAGCAGGTAGCTGTAGGTGCTGATCAGGCCCAGCAGGAGGCCAATGACCAGCACGCCCGCCACGGGCAGGGCGCGATCGGCACCCAGACCTGCCTGCGGCGCCTTGAAATGACTTAACGGCAGCAACGACTTATACCCCCCAAAGGGCCCCACGGCTCCGAGAACCGGATACACCCGGAACAGACCCCCGCCAAGGGTGAGGGAACAAGAGAATCAGCGGCTGAGCGACCCATGCCAGCCCAGGCAGCCAGGGGGGTGGGAACAATTTAAACGCAAGATACCTCATAGGCTCCGCGGCCTTCCGCTGCTCGGTGAGGTCCCGCACCACACTGAGCATGGCCGGGCGGCCGTTGAACAGGATTCGGCTCGCCCGGGCCTCGACCAACAGTGGGCGGCCTTGGGCATCCTGGTGTTGGGCCTCGAAGGTAACCTGGCCCTCGCGCATGATCGCCGCCAGGCGGGCCGGTGCGTGGATGGCATCCGCGGGGGAATCAATCGCGCTGATATGCAGTTTCAGGAATTCCTCCCGATGGTAGCCGTACCGCTGGCAGGCATGATCGTTGACCGCGAGGAAGTTCCCTTCCAGATCCAGCACGAAAATGGCATCGACGACGCTGTCAAAGAGGGTGCGGTAGCGCTCTTCGCTTTCGCGCAGGGCCAGTTCCACGTCCTTGCGCGAGGAGATGTCACACGTCAGGGCCAGGAGGCGGGTGTGGCCATCGATCAGGGCCAGACGCAGACTGACCTCGACCCAATAGGTGCCGCCGTCGTGCCGATGGGCCAGCCATTCGAAGCTTTGCGGCCCCGTGGTCAGCAACAGTTGGATCTTCCGGCCGGCGTCAGCCAGGGTGTAGGGTGGCGTCCCGGCCAGCAGGGCGCCGAAGCCCATGGCAAGCACCTCCTCATGGCGGCCGCCAAACTGCTCCACCAGTCGGTCATTGATGGCGATGACCTGGCCGGTCTCGGGGTCCTGGATGAGGATGCCATCACTGACGTGGTTGAAGATGGCGCGAAAGCGGCTTTCGCTTTCCCGCAGTGCGGAATAGGCAGCATGGAACCCGGTGGCGCAGTCTGCTAGCTGACGTTCGAGGTGCGCGTTGCGGGCGCGCAGTTCATCCTCCAGCCGGCGTCGGGCACTGATCTCCGCCTCCAGTTTGGCGGTGCGGGCCTTGATCCGCTCTTCCAGTACAGGGTCGAGGGCCTGGACTTCCCGCTCGGCCGCTGTCTCCGCGGTGGTATCAATGGGGGCGCTGCTCATCTGGATGCCCTCAATCAGAACGGCGTTTGAATGCCGAGGTGTAGCAACTGGCTCGGGGTCAGGCCAAACCGCTGTTTGAAGGCCCGCGTAAAGTTATGGCCATGGCGATAGCCGACGCGCGTGGCAACCTCGTCGATGCCGTGCCCACCGGCCGCCAAGAGGCGAAGCGCCCGTTGCAGGCGTTGCTCGCGCAGGTAGCCAAAGACGCTCATCCCCAGTTTGGCCTGGAAGAGGTGCTGCAAGGTGGTGCGATTGGTCCCGCAGTCGCGGGCCAGGGCATTCAGGTCGGGAGGATTGGCCAGGTCCGCCACTAACCGGTCGCGGGCGCGCAGGAGGATCACCAGGGACCGATCCGGGGCCAATGTCGCCTCAGCTACTGACGGCTCCCCCGGACTGACCGCCGCCGGACCGGGCGCCGCCTGGGCCAGGCGCAAATGATTGGTGACCCGCAGCAGCAGTTCACGGGCATCACAGGGCTTGGTGACATAGTCCACCCCGCCGGCGGCGAAGCCGCGCGCCTTGTCCTCGTAGTGATCCAGGGCGGAGAGGAAGATCACCGGGATCGAGCGGGTCGCCGGGTCAGTCTTGAGGCGCTCGCAGACCTGAAAGCCGTCCAGACCCGGCATGCGGATGTCGAGCAGGATCAGGTCTGGCCGCAGGGTGGCGGCGAGCCGCAGGCCCGTGGCGCCGTCGGGTGCGCTGACCAGTTCCAGGCCCTGATCCCGGAGGATCTCGGCGGCGAGGTGCAGATTATCTGGCTCGTCGTCGATGACCAGCAGGGTCAACGGAACTCGATCAGGTCCGCGAGTGCGCGGCAAGGATGGTCCAAGGGCCGTAGACGGGGGCGGGACCGGAGAGGTGGATGGGGCCAAGGACGGGGTCGGGGATGAAGGTGTCGATAAGGCGGGGGCGGCCGACGGGGAGGATGGCGAAGGGACGGGGATCGTTTCCGCCCTGACGGTAGTCGACAGCTCATCTTCGGCCCCGACCCCGGGCAAGCGGACGCCGCCTTTCGTCTTCCCTGCCTGGCCCTTGCCCTTGCCCGCGATGGCCAGCGGTACGGCGGGGAGCCAGAGGGTGAAACGACTACCCTGGCCCGGCACGCTGTCCAGGCGGATTTCACCCCCCATCAGCGTGGCCAGTTGGCGACAGATGACCAGGCCCAGGCCGGTACCCTTGGACTTGCCGGCTTTCAGCCCGTCCTCCCCCCGGCCAAAGAGACTGAAGAGGCGGTCATGGTCGGCCGGCGCGATCCCCGGGCCCGTGTCCGTCACGCTGAGGCTGAGGGCTACCGCCCCGGGACCGGTGGCGCTAGGGGCGGCCTCCGCCATCAGCGTGACCTCGCCCCGCGAGGTGTAGGTAAGCGCGTTGCCGAGCAGATTGGCCAGGATCTGGCGCAACCGCAACCGGTCGATGAGCAGGCGGGCTGGCAGCTTGGGGTGGAATTTGAGGTAGAGCCCCAAACCCCGCTCCGCCGCCAGGGTCGCGAAGTCCGCCAGGCAGTTTTCCAGCAGCCGACGCAGGCCCGTGGGGCGGGCACGCAGCGCGAGATGCCCGCTCTCCAGTCGACTCAGGTCAAGCAGGTCGTTGACCAGGGCCAACAGATGGCGACCGTTGCGCTCGATACCCGCCAGCAGATCCCGGCGGCGCTGGGCCTCTTTCGCGTTGGGCAGCTTTGCCGACCCGGGGGCCTCCTCCAGCCCGGCCAGGACCTGGGTAAAGCCGAGGATGGCGTGCAGGGGGGTGCGCAGTTCGTGGGTGATGGTGGCCAGGAAGCGGCTCTTGGCGGCATTGGCGACCTCGGCGGCATCCCGGGCCTGCCGCAGCGCTGCCTCTTGCTGCTTGCGCAGGGTGATGTCGCGGGAGATACCCATGAACTCGACGAAATGACCGTCACGGTCATACATCGCCACGGCGATCTCATGTGACCAGTGGAAAGACCCGTCTTTGCCCCGTTGTTTTAGCTCGGCCTCAAACGCCACGGGGAGCCCGGCCGCAACCCGGGCGCGTGCCGCATCCAGCGCTTCCTGGACGCGGGCCTGGGATTCGGGGCTGAAGGTGCTGCCGAGAGGCAATGACTGGTATTCCTCGGGCGTATAGCCCAGCATCGACTCCAGGGAGGGGCTGATGTAGGTGAATTCGCCCGCCAGGTTCATGGTCCAGATGTTGTCCCGGGAATGCTCAGCGATCAGCCGAAAACGCTCCTCGCTGCGGCGTACCCGCTCCTCCAGTTGACGGTAGGCGCTGAGATCCACCAGGGTGCCAACGAGGCGGCCCTCCAGGACCACGGCATTGATCAGGGTGGCGCGGCTCTGACCATCCTTGCAGCGGATGCGGTATTCGTGGGTCCCTATGATGCCTTGCCGTTCGGCTGATCGGCGGAGGGCCTGATTCCAGATGTCCCGCACCTGGCGCCGGTAGTCCGCATCGGGATAGGCCTTGACGAACCAGTCTTCCGTGGTCGGCACATCTTCCAGGGTATAGCCAAAGGTGCGAGTGATCTGAGCGTTGAGGTAGTGAATCTGGTCATCGCCGGGTAAGCCGGCGATGATGACGCCGATCGGCAAACCATCGATCAGCTTGCGCAGCTCCGCCTCCTTGCGCACCAAGGCCCTTTCGGTCGCCTTGCGTTCGCTGATCTCATGCATGAAGCCAAAGGCGTACTCCAGGGTGCCATCGCTCTGGCGCAGCGATCCCGCGCGCTCCCACAGGGGGAAGCGCCGGCCCCAGCGATCCTGGACCTCCAGTTCCCCCGCCCAGCTTTCACCCCGCGCCAGCCGCGGCACCACCTCTTCCTCCAGGACGGCGAGGGACTCGGGTGGATAGTAGTCGCGGTAGTTGCGCGCGCGGGCCTCGGCGAGGGTGAAGCCGAAGAGCCTTTCGTGGGCCGGGTTGATGTAGTGAAGCTGACCGTCGGGCCGGCTGATGGCGATGGCCTCTTTGGAGACCTCGACGACCGCCTTGAAGAGGCGCAGCTCTTCCGCAAGACGCTGGCGGGTGGCGATCTCCGCCTCCAGTTCGGCGGTGCGGGCCTTGATCCGTTCCGCCAGTCCGGCGTTGAGGTCCTGGATCTCTTGCTCGGCCGCCTTCTGCGCGGTGATATCGATATGAATGCCGCTCACCCGGACGGGCTGACCGTCCGGACCGCAATAGACCCGGCCCACGGCGCGGATCCAATGGCGTGAGCCATCGGGCCAGGTGATGGGAAAGTCCACCCGGTAGTCTTCCCGGCCATCGGCGGCCCGGCGCCAGGCCTGCTCCACCCGCGCCTGGTCCTCGGGCGCCAGCAGCGCCAGGAAACGGGCGTAGGTCATGGCCTCCCCGATCGGCAGACCGAACTGGCGATAACTCTGGTCGTTCCAGTAGATCTCCCCCGAGGGGTGATTGCCATCCCAGAGACCCAGTTGCGCCCCTTCCAAGGCCAGGCGCAGGCGTTCTTCATTGGGACAGGGCATCACGGGGGCCTCGTCACCCATCGTCATGCTTGGTTAGCTCCTTGACCGCTTAACGGTTCACCGGAGGGTGTGGTTGGCCGGAAGCCTAGCACAACCCCTACCCGCGCCCGGACAGGCGCGGCCAGGGGGAGAGGGTGTCAGCGAGGGGGGCGCGATCACTCCAGGGGTGAGGTGGGTCCGCTGCGGGCCTTGAGCGGACGTACCTCGGTCAGAAAGGCGGTGAGGCGACTGATCGACAAGGGTTTCTCCAGGATGGCATCGATCCCCGCCCGTTCGGCTTCCATGTCCAGCCGCAGCGGGTCTTCCGCGGTCAGGGCGATGATGGGCAGCGCGGTCAGGCCCAGGGTACGCCGGATGAGACGGCTGGCGGTGAGCCCATCCATGACCGGCATGCGGATATCCATCAGCACGACATCATAGCCGTCGGGTCGCTCCCGGAGATGGTTCACGGCTTCCTGACCATCACTGGCCCGCGTCACCCGGGCCCCTTCCTCGCCCAGTAAGTGCTCGGCGACGGCCAGGTTGATGTCGTTGTCATCCACCACCAGGACATGCAAACCCGCCAGACTGGTCTCCACCGCCACGTCACGCGTCATCGTTTCAACCTCTCCTCGATCGAGGGGCCGGTAAGGGATTTCCACCCAGAAATAGCTACCCAGACCTGGATGGCTGTCCCCCCTCAACTTACCGCCCATGCCTGCCACCCATTGGGCGCAGCGGCCCAGACTGGCCCATCAGCCAACCCAGTGGCTTCAAGGGGTGATCGAGGCAAAAGTCGATGCCTTTGGCCTGGGCGACGGGGAGTTGCTCCTCATGGAGACGGGACACCAAGTGCCGTGGATTGAACGGTGCCCACTCAGCCTCGGTTGCGGTGGAGGTGAGCGGGGCATGATGAGCGCGGAAGTCGCTAGCGCCAGACAGCACGGGTACCTCGTCGTGGGCCGAACAAGAGGGAGGAGACCAGGCCGGCTGCGACTTGCCCAGGTTGGCGAGACAAGCCATGGCGCGGCCCAACAGTGTGAATTTGAAGCTGGAAGCGCTGCGCGGGCTGCTAGGGCAGCGCGGCGGTCCTGCCAGCCAACGACGGCGAAGGGTAGTGAGTTGGGCCCTGCCGTGGAATATCCGCGCGGCAATGATTCCACTCAGAACGGCAATTTTTGCCGGCGGTGAAATGGCTTTGTTTCGCAAAATGGCCTTTCTCGCGCCCCGCGCAAAATGGCTTTCCTAAGAAACTTCGGCCACCGGTGCCGGTTCCAGGACGTAGCTGAACGAGCTTCTGCGCCTGCAGGGGCGGGGCGCGGCCCCGGGGGGGGTTGTTTCGCAAAATGGCCCTTTTCGTCCCCCGCGCAAAATGGCTTCGTTTCGCGCCGTGACGAATCGAGGGGAAGGAGGTGAGACGGAGGCAAGAGATTTGATGAAGGTAATATTTGGCAAGTTTCGCATCTGGCTGCCCGGACCGCGCCCTTACCCCTTCACGGGCACAAAAGCGTCGCCCTGAAACTATCACGCCCGCGTTTCACCGCGGGGCCGAGGTCCCCCCGGTACGCTGCCCGGTAAAGTTGAAGGTATCGACGGGAACAACCTGAGCCCCCTCCACGAGTCTCTGGCGGGAAATCAGATGATTCTTCCCCCCGCGTTGCGCTCCGGCCGTCAGGTCGATGAACGCGAACCACTGCCCCAGGGGATCGACGTAAAGCTCATACCGGCCACCACTGGCATAGGTCGCCGTGCCCTGACAGTTGGGCCGGATGACATACTGGCCCGCGATGGTCGCGGTCACGCCCTGATTGTCGGTGTAACGATTGGCGATGTTACCGGCGCCATCGTAGGACTCCATGCCCGCCTCCCGAAACAGCTTCAAGCCCTGCTCCGTGGTGACCGCGCCCTCCACGCTATAGGTGAAGGTGCCCGACAAGGTCTGGGTGGAGCAGTTGGCCAAGGGGGCGGTTTGCGCGGCAACCCGAAGCTTTTCCCCGCCCAGGAGGTAGCCACGACTGGTGTCGGTGACATCGATGAAGGTCAACCGGCTCCCGGCGGGATCGATATAGACCTGGTAGCGTCTCAGGGGGCCCTCCGTCCCCGGATAGACGATTTGTCCTGAACAATCCGCCTGGATGTCGTAATGGCCAATGATTTGGGTGCCTTGTTCCCGTGAACTGGAGTAGGTGGTGGTGACCTGGCCGTTGCCGTCGTACAGGTCCATGCCGGCCTCGGCATAGGGACCGGCCGTGACTTGGCCCTCCGGCACGGCATCCCGACCAATGATTTGGTACAGATAGGTCCCCTGCAGGCTGCGGTTGGAGCACACCGGCAGCGACGCGCCATCCTGGCTGGCATCCGCGCAACCCAGCAGCAGGATCAAGGGGATGATCAGCGTCAAACATCTTGGGTTCGGGACCATGGTCATTAAACCTCAGTTGATCGGGCGGTTAGGCGTAAGTCAGTTCCATGGAGACGCTGATGCATGCGGGTCATCAGGGCAAACCAGGGGCGACGTGGCCTGATGCTAGCCGAGCGGGGGCGGGGGGAACCTTACAAAATATTACCGCGGCTATCGGCCGCTTCGCGGGGATCTGTCTACCTACAGGAGTGCGCCGCCAGTGGCCGTAAGCCCACGAAACCGGCGAGTGGCAAATTGATGCTGCGCATCCCCCCCGAGGTGCATGGCGCCGCACTGGTGGCCGCCCAGGCGAACGGCATCAGCCTGAACCAATGGGCCGGGTGGGTGCTGGCTGAGGCGACTCAAGCCAATCGCCCCCAAGGCCGGAGGTGTGATCATCGTATCAGTTACCAGCGGTTGCTAGACCAACGCCGGCCATCGCAACCTTACCGAATATTACCGGCGGCCCCCGACCGCTAAGGTCAGCCCGCCAACGGGAAGCTGCCTCTGCCCGCCAGAGCACGCCCCCTATGCTAAGCTGCCGGGCCAGCGGCGAAATGCGCCCTTTCGGGAGGTGCCCCATGCCCTTTTTCAATACCGAAGGCCCGGTCCGGCCCGGTGATCATTACTGCCTGCCGCCCCTGGAGCGTTGGGACCTGGGGGATGTGCTGGGGCTGATTGAGCAAAAAAAATACTTCCTGCTCCATGCCCCCCGCCAGACGGGCAAGACCAGTTGCCTGCTGGCCCTGATGGCACGGCTCAACGCCGAGGGTCGCTATCGGGCCGCCTATGTCAATCTGGAAACCGCGCAGACGGCGCGTGAAGACGTCGGCCTGGGGATGCGCGCCATCTGTGGCGCGATCGAAGCCAGCGCCCGGCTCTATCTGGACGACCACCGGCTGCCGGCCTGGACCGATGAGGTCTGGAACCGCCGTGGGCCGAATGGCGCCCTGACCGGTCTGCTGGAGCGCTGGGCCGGCGCCGATCCCCAACCCCTGGTGCTGTTGCTCGACGAAGTGGATGCGCTGATCGGCGACACCCTCATCTCCCTGTTGCGCCAATTGCGCGCCGGCTATCCCCAACGCCCGGGGCATTTTCCGCAGACGGTAGTGCTGTGTGGGGTGCGCGACTTGCAAGATTATCGGATTCATTCCCGCGCCGAAGCAGCGGTGATCACTGGCGGTAGCGCGTTCAATATCAAGGCCAAATCCCTACGCCTGGGCGATTTCACTGCCCTGGAAACCCGGACCCTGCTGCTGGCACATACCACCGCGACCGGGCAGACCTTCACCCCGGAGGCCCTGGAGCGGGTGTGGGAGCTGACCCTGGGCCAGCCCTGGCTGGTCAATGCCCTGGCCTACCGGGCCTGTTTCGAGCTTCCGGCAGGCCTTGACCGTTCCCGGCCGATTACCGTCGAACTGATTGACCAGGCCAAGGAAGACCTGATCGCCAACCGCGTCACCCATCTCGACCAACTGGCCCACAAGCTCGGTGAAGAGCGGGTGCGGCGCGTCATCGAGCCCATGCTGGCAGGCACCCTGCCCGAGGCGGTCGCGGACGATGACCGGGATTACCTGGTGGACCTGGGGCTGTTGCGCCGCGATGGCGCCGGTGGCCTGGTGGTCGCCAACCCCATTTACCGCGAGGTCCTGCCCCGGGCCCTGGCCAGCGGGCCGCAGGATTCCCTGCCCCATATCAGCCCCACCTGGCTGAACGCCGACGGCACGCTCAATCCCTCACGCTTGCTGGACGCCTTTCTGGCCTTCTGGCGCCGCCACGGCCAGCCGCTGCTGGGCAGCGCCCCCTATCACGAGATCGCCCCCCACCTGGTGCTGATGGCCTTTCTCCACCGGGTGGTGAATGGCGCGGGCACCCTGGAGCGGGAATATGCCATCGGCGCCGGCCGCATGGACCTGTGCCTGCGCTATGGCGCCCTGACCCTGGGGATGGAACTGAAGGTATGGCGTGATGGCGAGCCAGACCCTTTGGCCGAGGGGCTGGAGCAACTGGACGGCTATCTGGCCGGCCTGGGACTGGATAGCGGCTGGCTGGTGATCTTCGATCGCCGCGCCGGCCAGCCGCCCATCGCCGCGCGCGCCCTCAGTCAGGAGGTCAGGAGTCCACAAGGGCGGGCTATCCAGGTCGTGCGGGCCTGAGGGTGAGCGCTTGGCTGTCCGCCCCCTGCCCGGGGATGGCCGAATGGCCGTGGAATTAGTGGCCGAATGATCGTGGAACGGCTGGCCGAATCAGCGTGGAATCAGTGGCCAAGTGTCCGTGGAATCGGTGCCCAGCTCGTTCACCGCGAGGATGTTCCCCTCCAGATCCAGGATGAAGATGGCATCGATGACGCTATCGAAGATGGTGCGATAGCGCGCTTCACTGTCGCGCAAGGCCGCTTGGGCGGCGCGGATCTCGGCGGTGCGCGCCTCGACCTGCCGTATCAGTTGAGCGCTGAGTTCGCGGCAGCGTTGCTCGTTGGCGCACGGTTCCCGCTCGCCTGGCTTGAGGACGGTGCCGTCCTCCACACTGACCGCGGCGCGATCGTCGTCGGCTCGCGTGTCCGCCATTTGCCGCCGGGGGACCACTATAGACCCCGCAACTCCCGCGACTGCACCTCCCACAAGGCCCCGCGGCGGATCTCCCGCAAGAGCGGGTAACGGGGATCGTCCCCGGCCAGCTTGGCCAGGGCCTTGTCCGCCCGCACGTGCATCTTCCACAGCAAGCCCCAGGGCAGCTCCTCACGCCGCTCCTGCATGGTCAGGACCTCCACCAGGGCCTCCAGACAGGACGATTCCAGCGATCGGCCTCCCAGGGCCCTGACCAGGCGCCGTTCGCGGGCAAATTTTCCAAGGGACAGGAACATCAATTACCTCCGAGCCATGTGAATCCCGCCGTCGGCTACTGGCCTTCACTCCACTCTTCCTGATCGGCAACTTCGGCGGCCCAATGAATCGCATGGACAAACAACCACCAGAACAAGAGGGCCAGGGTGAAAAATACCGTGAGCCCGAGGGCAACGCTGGTCAGCCAAGACATGAGGTCATCCAAGTCTGAGGAACAAAACTATTTGCGCTTCGTCTCCGGCAAGGAAACAGGGTGGAAACGTCGCGAATGGAAGCTTATCGAGACAGGCTAAATCTGAAAATCTCCGGGCGGCAATGATGCCACTCAGCACGGCAATTTTTGGCCGGGGACCGATAATTGGTGCGGGATCAGGCCGGCCGCCAGGCGCCATGCCTGCTCCAGCCGTTCCTGGTCGCTAGCGCCAGACAGCACGGGTACCTCGTCGTGGTCGAACAAGAGTTGAGACGGAGGCAAGAGATTTGATGAAGGTAATATTTGGTAAGGTTTCCCCGTGCCGGCATCAGATAGACTGTGCTTGACGGGTGGCGTGGGCCACTCCCGCTGTCCGCTCATCAGGATCATGACGCTAGCAAAAACATTTCATAAGACGATTCCAGAGCGTTTTACTCACCATGTCGATCAAGTCGATGATGACCCCCTCCCTGCAGGCGGCAACATTGATCATGTTGTTTTTCCATGCTACCGAGGCCCGCGCGGCGGATTGGAGCGAGGATTCCAAAGGTTACACTTTGAACTGTGATATCAAGAACATAGGCTATGCTTACGGACGCGCTGACGGACAGTGGAAAACTTTTGAGGCCTGGTTCTCCCTTCCCGCGGATACCGGAGCCAAGTTGTGGTATGGATGTCGGGATGGGGGAGGAAAAACCCCGATGGAGGAACCTGACTATGACTTCCATTGCGAGGTCAAGGGTGACCAACCGGGCGCGTCCTTGTTTATCTCCCGTGTCCATCACGAACTCCACATCAAAGGCTTGTACCCTGGGTACATCTCTTCCCATTTTGCCTGTAGAAAGGTTGCCGAGGCGGCGAGGGTGGAGGTGAGAAAGAACGGATAGTGACCAGGGTGCGTGATTTGCCGTTAACCCCCTCTGCCGTTAACCCCCTCTTGTCCTTTTTTGCATAACCCACTTAAGATCAGAGGGTTATGATTCAGGGGATTCCGACTTCCTCGTGTGTAGGCCCAATCCCCTGATGCCCTTGGTCCTCCCCCGCCATGCCCTGGCCACCTGCTGGCTGCTCATGCTCCTGGCCATCGGCCACGCGACCGCGGGGGAGTCCATGTCGGCCAATGGCGAACTGCTCGCTTCCTCCAGCCCGACCTGGTTGGGCAGCCTGATCGAGGTGCTGGAAGACCCCGAGCGGCAGTGGGACCTCGCGGGGGTGATCGCCCTGCCGGACCGCCACTGGCAAACCCTGCCTGAGGAAACCCTGCGCCTGGGCCATTCCCCGTCCGCCTGGTGGCTGCGGCTGCGGCTGCGCAATGACAATGCGGTCAGCCACGCCCTGGTGGTGGAGTTGGCCTCTTCCCGGCTGGATCTGCTGGACCTCTTCCTCCTCCAGGGGGAGGAGGTCGTGGCCGGTTACCGCACCGGCGATCAGCGCCCCTTCGCCAGCCGCCCCCTGAACCACGCGCAGTTCGCCATCCCGCTGGAACTACCCCCCGGGGGGGAGTCGCGGCTCTACCTGCGCCTGGATAGCCTGTCACGTCTCTTCCCGGCCCTGCCCCTGCGGTTCTGGGCGGCGGAGGCGTTCGAGGCCCATCGCCACCAGACCAATCTGGGCTGGGGTCTCTACTATGGCGCTGGCCTGGGCCTGCTGGCCTACCACCTGTTGCTGTTCCTCTCCACCCGCGACCGGCGCTTCGGCTTCTATGTCATCTACCTGGGGGCCTTTTTGCTGCTGCACCTGGGGTTCGTCAGTGGCCTGGGCTTTCAGCACCTCTGGCCCACGCAGCCGGAGTGGAACAAGCATTTCGACCTCTTGGTGCCGACGCTGCTGCATCTTCCCGCCACCGCGCTGGTGACCAGCTTCCTGGAGACGCGATCGCGCCTGCCCATCTGGCATCGCTGGTTGTGGGGGCTGACCCTGGCGCTGCAGGCCTGCATCCTGATCATGTACGGCCTGGGGCCGGTGCAGGGTCAGGCCCCGGGCCCCGCCTTGCTCTGGTTCGTCCAACTGTTCATCGCCCTGAACCTCCTCCTCGTGCTGCTCTATGTGCTGGCCGGCTGGCGGGTATGGCGGCAGGGTTACGCCCCGGCGGGTTATCTGATCCTGGCCTGGTCCTGCTTCTTCCTGGGCGTCCTGGTCCATCACCTCAGCCGGTTGCCCGGCCCGTTACCCGCCAACGTCCTCACGGACAACAGTCTCACCCTCGGTTCCACCCTGGAATTGCTGCTGCTGGCCCTGGCCTTGGGCGACCATTTCAACCGGCTCAAGGCGGCGAACCTGGCGGCCGAGCGCCGCGCCCATGCCGTGCAACTGGCCTATGCCGCCGACCTGGAGCGGCAGGTGGCGGAGCGGACCCAGGCCCTGCGCGCCGCGATGGCCGAGAGCCAGGACGCCCTGGAGGCGGAACGCCTGGCCCGGGAGGAACAGCGGGATTTTCTGGCCACCATCTCCCACGACCTGCGTACCCCGGTGGCGGTGATCGACAGCATCGCCCAGAACCTGGAGCTGGAAGCGGAGGGGCGCGCCGATCCCAATCGCCTGCGCTACGCCCGGATCCTGCAAGCGACCCAGCGGTTGACCGGGCTGCTCAACGAGCAACTCACCGAGGAACGCTTTTCCCTGTTGCGCCAGGGGCCCCGCCGGACTCCCTGCGCGCCGGCGGAACTGCTGGAGGCTGCGGCCACGGCGGGGCGGTTGTTGAGCGGGCGTCACCTCATCCGGGTGGAGGTGGACCCAGCCAGCCTGCCGGGGATCTTCCTCTGCGATCAGGAACTGACCGGTTTGGCCTTGCGCAGCCTGGTGGAAAATGCCGTCAAATACACCCCGCCGGGGAGCATCATCACCTTGCGCGCCGGGCCGGCGGGCCGCCGGGAAAGCGATGGCCTGTGGCTGGAGGTGATCGACAACGGTCCCGGGCTAGGGCCAGAGGAGGTGGAGTACCTGTTCGATTCCTACTTCCGCGGCGCCAACGCCCAAGGTCAGCCCGGCCAGGGGCTGGGCCTGCCGCTGGCTTCACGGGCACAAAAGCGTCGCCCTGAAACTATCACGCCCGCGTTTCACCGCGGGGCCGAGGCCCACCCGATACGCTGGCCAGTAAAAGTGAAGGTATCGGCGGGAAGAGGGCTGTCTTGGAAAGGATCTTGGTCGAGCTCAAAAATAGATAGACTGGTATTGATGGCGAGAGAGTCGACCAAATTGGGTGCGCGCCGCCGGGACTGAGTCTTCACGACCGGTGTTCAACGAGTCTGAAACCGATGAAAATCATGCCAATGAACGAGCCCACTCCTCGCGTCAGCCCTTGCACGGGGGCTCCCATCTCCCCTTCACGGCGAGAATTCCTGCGCTTTAGCGGTTTCCTGCTCGCGGCCCCGGCCATACTGACCGGCTGCGGGGGACGGGGTGGGAGCGGAGACCAGACGCCCATGACAACCTGTGCTCTGGCGGAATCTGATCCCGCTGAGGGCACCCCCATCTATCTGGCCGACTATGAGCCCCCGGCCTACTTGATCGACGAGGTCGAACTCACCATCGATATCGGCCCGACGGTGACCCGGGTCCAGTCCCGGCTCACCTGCCGGCGCAATCATGAGGTCGGCCGGCAACCCCTGGTCCTCAATGGCCGTGAACTCCAGACCCTCTTCGTCGCCGTCGATGGCCAGCCCCGCCTGGTCACCGACTGCACCCCGGACAGCACCCGACTGACCCTCCGGGAGGTGCCGGATGCCTTCCGGCTGGAGACCATCGTCCACCTCGATCCGGAGCGCAATACCAGCCTGGCGGGCCTTTATCCCTCCACCACCGGCTACTTCACCCAGTGCGAGCCGGAGGATTTTCGCCGCCTCACCTGGTTCCTCGACCGGCCGGACGTCATGTCCCGCTATACCGTCACCCTCATCGCCGATGTCGAGGCGTTGCCGCTGCTGCTGGCCAACGGCAACCTCATGGCCCAGGGCCAGTTCGCCGACGGGCGTCATTGGGCGACCTGGCGGGACCCCTTCAGAAAACCCAGCTACCTCTTCGCCGCCGTGGCGGCGCGGCTGGAGGTGTTGCGGGACCACTTCGTCACCCGGAGCCGGCGCACCATCGCCCTGGCGGTCTATGTCGAGCCGGGAAAACTGGACCAGTGCGGCCATGCCATGGCAGCGCTGAAGAAGGCCATGCGCTGGGACGAGGAGCGCTTTGGCCTGGAGTGCGATCTCGATCAGTACGCCATCGTCGCGGTGAGCGATTTCAACATGGGGGCCATGGAGAACAAGGGGCTCAACATCTTCAATACCCGCTATGTCCTGGCCGATCCGCGCACCGCGACCGACCGGGATTTCATGAACATCGACCGGGTGGTCGGGCATGAGTATTTTCATAACTGGACCGGCAACCGGGTCACCTGTCGTGACTGGTTCCAGTTGACCCTCAAGGAGGGCCTGACAGTCTTTCGCGAACAGGAGTTCACCGCCGATGTCCTGGACCCGGACACCGCCCGCATTGCCGATGTCCGCGCGCTGCGTGCCTACCAGTTTCCCGAGGATGCCAGCCCCATGGCGCATCCCATCCTGCCCGCCAGCTATGTCGCCATCGACAACTTTTACACCCCGACCGTTTACGACAAGGGCGCGGAAGTGGTGCGCATGATCCAGACCCTCATCGGCCGGGAGGCCTTTGGGGCGGGACTGACGGAATATCTGCGCCGTCACGACGGCCAGGCGGTGACCTGCGAGGATTTCGTCGCCGCCATGGGCGATGTCTCGGGGTTTGATTTCACCCCCTTCATGCACTGGTACGACCAGGCGGGGACGCCGCGGGTGACGGTCAGCGAGGCCTTCGATCCCCAGGCAGGCCGTTACACCCTGACCATGGCCCAGTCCAACCCCCTGGCCCCGGCGGGCCCGCCCTGTCTGATCCCGCTCCGCATGACCCTCTTCGGGGTGGATGGCACGGAACTGCCCGGCACCGACCGGACCCTGCTGCTGCGGGAGAGCCGGCAGAGTTTCAGCTTCGAGGGCCTGAGCGCTCAACCCACCCCCTCGCTGCTGCGCGGCTTCTCGGCCCCGGTCAGCCTCGACTTCCCCTACAGTTCCGAGCAGTTGGTACTGCTCCTCAATGGGGAGAGCGATCCCTTCGCGGCCTGGGAGGCCGGCCAGCGGCGGGTGACCGCGATCCTGCTGGCGGCCACCGCGGCCATCGTCGCCGGTAACGAACCTCTCTGGCCGGAGGATTACTTCGCCGTCGTGGGGCAACTCCTGGCGCAGCGGGAGACGCGCGGCGCGGCCCTGATCGCCGAGTGCCTGACCTTGCCCGACGAGGCCAGCCTGACCCAGGCGATCACCGGGGTGGTGGACCCCGACGCCCTACACCTGGCCTGGACCGGCTTC
>JAGVUH010000455.1 GCA_019136395.1 Gammaproteobacteria bacterium | reverse complement strand
ATGCTGTGGAATGCCTTTCTGCTCGCCCTGCGGGAGATCCGCCGCAACGTCCTGCGCTCCTTCCTCACCATCCTCGGGGTGGTGATCGGCGTCGCGGCGGTCATCGTCATGGTCACCCTGGGCGGTGGCGCCACCCGGGCGGTGGCGACCCAGATCGAGTCCATGGGCACCAATCTGCTCATGATCCGCATGGGGCAACGCATGGGCCCCGGCTCCGGGATCGGCGTCCCGCCCTTCGATATCGAGGACGCCGTCGCCCTGCAGCGGCAGATCCCCAGCATCCGCGTCCTGGCGCCCTCCGCCAACCAGACCGCCACCGCCGTCGCCGGCAACAACAGCTGGGCGACGTCCGTCACCGGCACCGACAACCGCTACCTGGACGTGCGCAACTGGCCCCTGGCCGCGGGTCGCCTGTTCAGCGAGGGCGAACTGCGGGCCGGCAAGCCCGTGTGCCTGATTGGCGCCACCGTCCAGCGGGAGTTGTTCGGCAATCTGGACCCCGTCGGGGAAAACCTGCGGCTCAAGACCCTGTCCTGCCAGATCATCGGCCTCCTGGCCACCAAGGGGCAGAGCAGCATGGGGCACGATCAGGACGACCTGGTCCTCATGCCCCTGCGCACCTTCCAGCGGCGCATCGCCGGCAACCTGGACGTGACCCTGATCCAGGTCTCCATCCAGGAGGGGGCGTCCACCGAGGCCGCCAAGGCGGACATCGAGCGGCTGATGCGCGAGCGGCGCAAGATCGGCGCCGGGGAGCAGGACGACTTCAGCGTCCGCGACATGAAGGAGGTGACCGACATGCTCACCGGCACCACCCGCATCCTCACCACCCTGCTCAGCGCCGTGGCCGCCGTGAGCCTGCTGGTGGGGGGCATCGGCATCATGAACATCATGCTGGTCTCGGTGACGGAACGCACCCGGGAGATCGGCATCCGCCTGGCCATCGGCGCCCTGGAGCGGGAGGTGCTGCTGCAATTCCTGGTCGAGGCGGTGGTGCTCTCCTCCCTGGGCGGCATCCTCGGCATACTTCTCGCCCTGGTCGCCGCCGTCATCCTGGCCGACGTGCTGCAGGTTCCTTTTATCTTCAACGGCGGCATCGTCATCACCGCCTTCCTGTTCTCCGCCGCCGTGGGCATCGTCTTCGGCTACTTCCCCGCCCGCCGCGCCGCGCGGCTGGACCCGATCGAGGCCCTGCGGCGGGAATAATCACCGACCCGCCGCATTGCCAACGATCGTAACCCGAGGGCGGATATCACCCCAACCTGACGCGCTGGCGGCCACGACGGCAAATCCGCGACGGGATCCGTCCCGAGGCGCAACCTTCAACTGCAGTCAATGGCCCTCCTCGCCCCCGGTCTGTCTGGACCGCGCATGACGAAAGGCCCTGGCGGCATAGCGGCGCACCTGAGTGCCATGGCGAGCGAGAAGGGTTTTCATGGCCTCGGCATAAACCGGCCGCAACTCCGGGGCAAGGCTAAAGCGGTCATCGCTGAGAACCATGGCGACCTTCGCGCCGATGCTAGCCAGCCGCTCGCTCAAGACCTGAAGGAACCGCTCTAGATCGAGGTGGCGGCGCAGATGCAAGCCACCCAGATCGATGAACAAGAGGCCGCGCTCGGGATCATGGACCACCCGTTCCTCGAAGGGGAGTTCCAGCAGCTTGACCCGTAAGTGCATCGGTCTGGCGCGGAAGATCCGTTCGTCCATGAGCCGCAGAGGTTCGGGCATCGTGGGGACAAAGTCCATCTGATCGAGAATGTCCCGCTGGAGATCCACCCCCGGCGCGATCTCGATCAGTTCCAGACCCTCCGGGACGAGACGGAAGACGCAGCGCTCGGTGATATAGAGCACCCGCTTGCCTTGCGCCGCCGCCACCGGGCCACTGAAGGTGCGATGCTCGACCTCCCTGACGAACTTACGCTGATGGCCTTCGGCCAGAATCCGCAGACCGGTCTGGTCGATGCCGATCTGCCGCTTCCCCGCGGTAAAGGTGCCGACGAAGACCACCTCCTGGGCGTTCTGGCTGATATTGATGAAACCACCCGCGCCCGCCAGTCGCGGACCAAACTGGGAGACGTTGAGGCTACCCTGGCGGTCGGCCTGGGCCAGACCGAGGAAGGCGATATCCAGCCCTCCCCCATCGTAGAAATCGAACTGACTGGGCTGATCGACGATGGCCTGGGTATTGATGGCGGCCCCGAAGCTCAGCCCCCCCGCGGGAATCCCCCCGATCACTCCCGGCTCGGCGGTTAGCGTGATGAGATCGAGGATATCCTCTTCCGTCGCCACTGCGGCGATGCCCTCGGGCATCCCGATGCCGAGGTTGACGACATCATTGGCCGCCAACTCCAGGGCTGCCCGGCGCGCGATGACCTTGCGCTCGTCCAGAGGCATGGGGGGAAGGGACGACAGCGGCACCCGGATCTCCCCGGCAAAGGCCGGGCTATAGGGCTCGGCGAAGGTTTGGGGGTGATACTCGGGGCGCTCCGCCACCACCACGCAATCCACGAGAATGCCCGGGACCTTGACCAGGCGCGGGTGAAGGCTGTGGCGTTCGGCAATCCGCTCGACCTGGGCGATGACCAGGCCACCCGAGTTGTGCACCGCCATGGCAATGGCCTGCGCCTCCAGGGTGAGGGCCTCGCGCTCCATGGTGAGGTTGCCGTCCAGGTCGGCGGTAGTGCCACGGATAAAGCCGACCTGGATCGGAAAGGCCGGGTAAAAGAGGTACTCCTGGCCGTCGATCTCCAGGAGCCGCACCCGTTCCTGGCCGCAGGCCCGCGTCCGGTCGTTGAGTTTGCCGCCACCTTGACGGGGATCAACAAAGGTCCCCAGCCCAACCCGCGTCAGGGTCCCCGGCTTGCCGGCGGCGATGTCGCGAAACAGATGGGAGATGACGCCCTGAGGAAGGTTCCAGGCCTCGATACGGTTGGCGCGGGAGAGTTCCTGCAGCTTGGGCACCAGTCCCCAGTGGCCACCGACCACCCGTCGCACCAGTCCCTCATGGGCCAGGTGATTCAGTCCCCGGTGATGACCGTCGCCCTGGCCGGCAGCATAGACCAGGGTCAGCCCACAGGGGTAGCCTATGCCCTGAGCATCGCGGGCCTGACTGTCCAGGAACCGCTGCTCCAGGGCCAGTGCCAGATTTTCCGGAAAGCCGATACCGACAAATCCCCCCGTCGCCAAGGTATCGCCATCGCGAATGAGAGCGACCGCGTCCTGAGCGCTGACGACCTTACCGCTCAAGCCCAGAGGCACGGGTACAGAGAGAGTGACTTGGGTCATTGCGAAGCGAGAGGGCTGACGTAAAGGGGGGAGGCTAAGGTGTCGGCCTCTAGCGGTCGGAACATCCCGCCGCGCGGCACACACCGGTCATCATTCCACTCGGCATCCTTGGCGTCATACCGGGCCTGGTCGGCCCGCCGCACAGGCTGATCGATCGACCCAACTTCGGCGCCGAGGTCGGGCACACCGATTATAGACACGATCACCAGAGGGTGTTCCGCGCCGCGCCAGGC
>JAGVUH010000519.1 GCA_019136395.1 Gammaproteobacteria bacterium | reverse complement strand
CACATGACCGCCCCCTCGGAGGATGGCGAGGGCGCCGCCGAGTGCATGCGCCTGGCCCTGCGGATGGCCGGCATCCATTTCGAGGAGGTGGACTATATCAACGCCCATGGCACCTCGACCCCCGCCGGGGACATCGCCGAGACCAAGGGCATCAAGCGCGCCTTCGGCGACCATGCCTACAAGCTGGCGGTCAGCTCCACCAAGTCCATGACCGGCCACATGCTCGGCGCCGCCGGGGGGGCCGAGGCCATCTTCACCCTGCTCGCCATGCGCGACCAGGTGGCCCCGCCCACCATCAATTACGACACCCCCGATCCGGACTGTGACCTGGACTATGTCCCCAACGTCGCCCGGCCGATGAAGATCGATGTGGCGGTCAGCAACTCCTTCGGCTTCGGCGGCACCAACGGCTCCCTCGTCTTCCGGCGCATCTGAGGCCCAGGCCACCGCCAACTCCGGCTTGGCCCCCCCGCGGGCCTCGCGGCGCGGGCTTTACTGGTTGGTCCTGGCTCTAGCGCTGGCTCTGGCCCTGGGCCTCGCTGGCCTGATCCTCTGGCAGCGCTACGAGGCCTTCAAGACCCAACCCCTGTCCCCGCCGCCCACGGCGGGGGAACCTTTCCTCTTCGATATCCCCACCGGCATGTCCCTGCGCGCCCTCGCCCGGGAACTGACGGCCCTGGGGGTGCTGGACCATCCCTGGTTCTTTCTCGCCCTCGCCCATCTGAGCGGCCAGGCGGCGCGGATCAAGGCCGGGGAATACGCCATCCCCCCAAACACCACCCCCGTCGCCCTCCTCGACAAGCTGGTGAGAAATCAGGTCCACCAGCGCGCCATCACCCTCATCGAGGGCTGGACTTCCGCCCAACTCCTCGCCGCCCTGGCCCGGGACGACCGCCTGGTCCATAAACTGGAAGGGGTGACCCCGGAGACCCTGATGGCCGCCCTGGGCCGGCCCGGCCAGAGCCCGGAGGGGCGCTTCTTCCCCGATACCTATCGCTTCACCAAGGGCACCAGCGACCTGGATCTCCTCAAGCGCGCCGCCCTGGCCATGGATCAGGTGCTGGCGGAGGAATGGCGGGACCGGGCCCCCGGCCTGCCCCTGCGGGACCCGGAACAAGCCCTGATCCTGGCCTCCATCATCGAGAAGGAGACCGGCCTGGCCAGCGAGCGGCCGGCCATCGCCGGGGTCTTCATCCGCCGCCTGCAACTGGGCATGCGCCTGCAGACCGACCCCACGGTCATCTTCGGCCTGGGCGCGGCCTTTGATGGCGATCTGCGCCGCGCCGATCTGCTGCGGGACACCCCCTACAACACCTACACCCGCGCCGGCCCCATCGCCCTGCCGGGCCGGGCCGCCCTGCGCGCCGCCCTCCACCCCGCCCCGGGGGACAGCCTCTACTTCGTCGCCAAAGGTGACGGTGGCCATTGGTTCTCCGCCACCCTGGACGAGCACAACCAGGCCGTGCGCCGCTATCAATTGGGTGGGCGCGCCCAGCCACCCCAGTCAGGGACTCAGCTCCATCCCCAGATCCAGACCCAGCCGACGGTGCAGTCAGGGTCGCGGCCGCAACCTCAGCCAACATCAGGTATGGTGTCGCCTTATTCGTCGTCTTCATCCACGGCGGCTGAGTCTCCCATTGGGCCCTCGGGATCAACGCTGCCAGCCCCTGGTCCCTTACCCGCCGGTACGGGGCCTCAATCGACACCATCGCTTTCCACCTCGTCGCCGCTGGAGGCCTTCGATCCATGACCGCGGGCCGCCCGACACCGGGCCGTTTCATTACCCTGGAGGGGATCGAGGGCGCCGGTAAATCGAGCCAGATGGCGACGATCCGCGCCACCCTGGAGGCCCTGGGCCACCGGGTGGTCCTCACCCGTGAACCCGGCGGCGCCCCCATCGCCGAGCGGGTGCGTCAGGTCCTGCTCGATCCCGCCAACCAGGGCATGGCCGCGGATGCCGAACTGCTGCTGGTCTTCGCCGCCCGGGCCGAGCACCTGGCCAAGACCATCCGCCCGGCCCTGGCGCGGGGGGACTGGGTGGTCTGCGATCGCTTCACCGACGCCACCCATGCCTATCAGGGCGGTGGGCGCGGCCTGGACCCGGTACGGATCGGTCTGCTGGAGACCTTCGTCCAGGGCGACCTGCGCCCCGACCTGACCCTGGTCTTCGACCTGCCGGTGGACCTGGGCCTGGCCCGCGCCGGCCGCCGGTCGGCCCCGGATCGCTTCGAGGGCGAAACCCTCCGTTTCTTCGAGGGTGCCCGCGCCACCTACCTGGCGCGCGCCCGGGCCGAACCCGCTAGGATGCACCTCATCGATGCCAGCGCCCCCCTGGAGGCGGTCACTCAGGCCGTCATCGCCGTCATTCGCGCCTTCGCGGACCCAAGCCGGAGTCCCTGACGCATGTCCCCTGGCAATTCCTCGGTGGCTGTCTCCGTCCATCAACATCAAGGGCGTGAGAGTGCCCTCATGAATGCTGGCACTCCGGGAGATACCGACCATCTCATACGGTTTGTCACCACTCCAGGGCAGATCCCCGGGCCATGACCGCCGCCCCAACCTCCCCCGCGACACCGAGCCTCCCTCCCTGGCTCCTTTCGCCCTGGTCGGCCTTGCAAGGGGCCCAGCGGGCCAACCGCTTCCCGCATGCGTTGCTGCTCACCGGCCCCCTGGGGGTCGGCAAGCGGCTGCTGGTGGAGGCCCTGGCCCGGTCGCTGCTCTGTCCCCGGACGGATGCCCGGGGCTTTGCCTGTGGCCAGTGTCCAGACTGTCTCCTGCTGGCCGCCGGCACACATCCCGACCTGGTCCGGGTGGGACCCGACGAGGAGACCAAGTCCGGGGAGATCCGGGTCGACGCCATCCGCGCCCTGGCGGGGACGGAGGGCCTGACCGCTCACCGCGGCGGCTGGAAGCTGATCCTCATCGACCCGGCCCACCGCATGAACGTCTCCGCCGCCAACGCCCTGCTCAAGACCCTGGAGGAGCCGGCCCCCAGCACCCTCATGTGCCTGGTCAGCGAGCAGCCCAGCCGTCTAACCGCCACCATTCGCAGCCGCTGCCAGGCCCTGCGCCTGGCCCTGCCTACCGAGGCCGACGCCCTGGCCTGGCTCACCCCCCAGGTTCGGGGTCTGAACGCCGCCACCCTCCTGCACCTGGCCCATGGCGCCCCCCTGCGCGCCCTGGAACTGGCGGACAAGGAGCGGCTGGCCGTGCGAGACAAGCTGTTCGCGGGCTTCGTCGCCGTGGCCCAGGGCCAGCGCGATCCCCTGGCCGAGGCCGCCGCCTGGAACGAGGCGGACCCCGCCCTCCTGCTGGACTGGCTGAGCGGCTGGCTCAGTGACCTGCTGCGCCTCGCCGGCGCGCGGGGGCCAGCCCCGGCCGCAGCGGCGGGGGCAGGACAGGCCCAGGCAACAACCACCCCCCGGCTGATCAACAGCGACAAGCGGACGGCCCTGACGACCCTGGCCGCCCGGGTGGCGCCCGCCGCGGGGCACCGCCTGCTGCGCCGGATCTGGCAGGCGGGGGGCGGTGACACCAGCAACCTCAATCGCCTCCTGCTCTACGAGACCTGGCTGCTGGACTGGGCCCGTCTGACCTCGGCCCCGCCCCCGGCGGTCAGCGTCGGCCGCCCACCCTCGTCCTCATCCCCAGTCTCAGCCTCACGCCTATCCTCTAGTCAGGCCCGGTAACCGCGAGGACCCCAGCCCCCATGGACACCGTCAGCGCCGCAAGCCGCCCGCGCATCCTCAATTTCGCCTTTACCGACAAGGCCTCCCTCTATGCCGCCTACATGCCCTTCATCCAGAATGGGGGCATCTTCATCGCCAACAGCCGGCGTTATGAGTTGGGAGACGACATCTTCCTCGTCCTCAAACTCCTGGATGATCCCGAGAGCCTGCCCATCGCCGGCAAGGTCGTCTGGGTCACCCCGCCCGGTGCCGAGGGAGGCCGCGTCGTCGGGATCGGCATCCAGTTCGGCACCCAGGACAAGGGGGCGGCGCGGCGCAAGATCGAGACCCTGCTGGCCGGGATGCTGGAGTCGGACCGGCCGACCCTGACCATGTAGCGGCGCTTCCACCCCGTCATCCCCCGCCAGAGAGCCCACCGGCGCTATCCCTCGTCGCGCCAGGTAGCACCATAACCTCAGAGGTGAAAGAGAGAAACGCCATGCTTGTGGATTCCCATTGCCATCTCGACCGCGTCAGCCTCAAGGCCTATGACAAGGACTTCGACGCCTTCATGACCGCGACCCTGGCCAGCGGGGTGGGCCACCTACTCTGCGTGGCCATCGACCTGGAGCATTACCCCAAGATGCGCGCCCTGGTGGACCCCTACCCCCAGGTCTCGGTCTCGGTCGGCGTCCACCCCAACGAGGTCAACCGCCGGGAGCCGGAGCCGGACGAACTGGTGGCGCTGGCGGCGGACCCGCGCAATGTCGCCATCGGCGAGACCGGTCTGGACTATTACCGCAGCGAGGGCGACCTGGCCTGGCAGCACCAGCGCTTTCGCCACCACATCGCCGCCGCCTGCGCCTGTGGCAAGCCCCTGATCATCCACACTCGGGAGGCCCGGGCCGACACCCTGCGCCTGCTGCGCGAGGAGGGCGCCCAAGCGGTGGGCGGGGTGCTGCACTGCTTCACCGAGGACTGGGATATGGCCCGGCAGGCCCTGGACCTGGGCTTCTACATCAGCTTTTCCGGGATCGTGGACCGCCTGCTGATCGAGACCGACAGCCCCTACCTCACCCCGGTCCCCCATCGCGGGCGCCCCAACGAGCCCCGGCACGTCATCCATGTCGCCGACTGTATCGCCCAACTGCGTGGTCTGGACCAGGAGGAACTCATCGCCGCCACCGGGGAGAATTTCCGGCGCCTGTTCCAGCCCGCCGTCCTTGCTGACGGGGCCTGAGGGGCTAGCCTCAACGGGGGGATAGGCTTTATCTCACGAGCGCGATCCCGCTCTATGGTCTACGGGGCTATGAAGTGCCCTGGTAGCCCGCGGGCCCGCGACGGTTAGCGTGAACCCATGACAGCTCGTCCGCTGACCTGGCAGTCCCCGTCGGGATGCCCTCAGATCTGGCCGCGCTCGGCAAGCAGGGCATCGATCTCCCGAGTGGCCTCCAGCCAGTTCTCCTGGTCGAAGCGGGGATCGAAGTTGCGCTTTTCGGCGAGGTAATAGGCGGCCTCGCGGATCATGGCCTCGCGCTCGGCGGGATTGACCCGCCGGGGGCGGCTGGGGACCGGGGACGGGGTCACTGAGCTTGGCGCCGGGGCCTTGGGCAGAGGTTGCGCCGGGCTGGCCGCGGGCGTTTCGGCGGATGCGGTCCCCCGCGTCACCGCCGGTGCGGACGCTGGAGTGTTCGCGGGCACGGTTGCTGGAGCAACCGCCGGCGCGGTGGCCGCGGGGGTCGATGCGGCGGCCACGGCCGAGGCGCCAGAGGCCGATATCCGGGTCGGGGCCGGCGCCGGGGTGGCGGCCGGCGGCATGGCTGGCGGGGTCGTCGCGGCCGGGGTCGGAGCAGTGACGGCGCGCGTGTCCGCCGCGGAGGCGGGAGACTTGCGGGTGGCGGCGGGTGGCGGGCTCACCGGGGGGGATGACTTGGGGGTGGCCGCGGGTGGGGGGCTCACGGGGGCGGCGGTGGTGGCTGACGGCACCGGACTGGCGGGCACCTTGGTGGCCGCTGGGCGCGCCACGGTCTTGCGGGCCGGCGTGGTCTTTTTGGTCACGGGGGCGGGTTGGGCCGCCTTCGCCGTTCCCCTGGGGGTTCCCGTCGCCGTTCCCGTGGTCTTTTTGCTGGCGCCACCGGACGTCGTGCCGGCGGCGGGCACCTTCTTCGTGGCGGTCTTCTTGGTTATGATCGGTTTTTCATCGGCCATGGCTGATCAGACGCCTCCTCGGGCAGGTTACACCGGTCTCAATCCGTCGCTGCCGACAGCTTGATAATCGTGGAAGATGGGTAATGCTTAGGGACAATGATAATGCCGGGATGATGGCAACCGAAACCTTGGCGTGCTTAATTTTCAGCCTGACGCTCTGGCGTGGCGCGGGCACGATCGCCGGACCGGGAACTCCTGAACGGTGGACATTCTGACGAGGGCTGAATGAACGTAATAATTCCTCCCCCAGGCCTTGATCCGCTCCCGTCGCGGTTTTCCCTCACCTTGCTGCTGTTGGCGTGTGCCGGTGTCACCTCCTCCTGGGCTTGGGCAGATACCCCGGTGATTGAGGATGCCCCGCAGCTCGGGCCGACCGTCACCAGTCCCGCCGCGGCCCAGGTCCCTGAGCCCGACCAGGTGACGGATGCTACCCAGAAGCTGGAATCCAGTGAGCCGGAAGACCTTCCTGGCTCAGCCCCCCCCAGCCCAGCCCTCCCCAAGGTCCCGCCGGAAGAGTTGATGACCGCCGGCCAGCGCTTCGAGAATGGCGTCGGCGCCCCGCAGGACCTGGATCGCGCCATCGACCGCTACTGCGCGGCGGCCCAACTCGCCCATGCCGAGGCCCGGTATCACCTGGGCTGGCTCTATGTCAGCGGGCGCCTGGGCAAGCGCGACGAGGTCCTTGCGAGCCTGAAGGCCCAGGGGCTGGACCTGGAAGCGGAGCCACCCTGTGTCATGCGCGCGGACATGGTCGCCCGGCGCATCGCCGATCTCCGTCCCCCGGCCGCGCCCGAGACCGCTCAGCCGTCCTCTACCCCCGATGCAGAGGGACCCCGCCTGCGGGATATCGGCGCCGCCGACATCATCGCCCTGGTCGAGCGCCTGGCCCCCGACTATCGCCTCGACCCCGACCTGGTTCTGGCGGTCATCAAGACCGAGTCCAACTTCAACGTCGAGGCGCGCTCCCCCAAGAATGCCCAGGGGCTGATGCAGCTCATCCCCGCCACGGCCGACCGCTTCGGCGTCACCAACGTCTGGGACCCGGTGCAGAACCTCAAGGGCGGCATGGCCTATCTGCGCTGGTTGCTGGATCACTTCGAGGGCGACCTGGAACTGGCCCTGGCCGGCTACAACGCCGGCGAGCAGGCGGTGGCCCGGCACGGCGGCGTACCGCCCTATCCCGAGACCCAGGCCTACGTCAAACGCATCCAGCGCCTGCTGGGCATCGAGGCGGGCGTCAAATCGACCCAGGCGACCTGGTGGGGGGCATCCGGCCAGGGGTGA
>JAGVUH010000085.1 GCA_019136395.1 Gammaproteobacteria bacterium | reverse complement strand
GCCCGACCACACGACCACACGACCACACGACCACACGACCACACGACCACGCGACCACGCGACCACGCGACCACGCTAACCTCCAACCGCCCCCACCCCAGCGCCAACCGGTGACCGCCATGATCGAAGAACCCAAATCCACCCAGGACCGGCTGGTCCACGCCTATGAAGAGATGCTCAAGCGCACCCACGCCGCCATGGAGCAGGCGGAAAAGGAGACCCTTCCCGCCCTGCGCGAACTGCTGGACAAGGCCCGCGACAACATGGTGGAACTGGGCGAACTGACACGCGAGGAGGCCTCCAAGGTGGCGGAATACGTGGAGCGCGACATCAAGGACGCCGCGGCCTACCTGACCGAGACCGGCGCCGACCTGCGCCAGTGGTGGCGCTTCGACGTCAGCCAGGTGCAGGAGCGCATGCTGGAGATGTTCAGCAGCGTCGCCGACCAGACCAGCGTCCAGCTTCAGAACTGGGCGCGGCAGGCCCGCCAGGCTGTTGGCTACCACACCGGCGAAATCACCGGCCCCGGCACCCTGATCTGCACCGCCTGCGGCGCCGAGATGCATATGCACCAGCCCGGCCACATCCCCCCCTGCCCCAAGTGCCACGGCATTCTTTTCAAGCGCCCTACCCCCAAGACCTAGGGTGCCGGGCAGGGCTAGTTGACAACGCCGGCAAACTGTCATGAGAGGGTGCGCCTCCCCCAGTAAGACACAGAATTTGTCATGACTCTCACCCCAACTGTCATCTGGTCAATCCACACCCCAGACGATGGATTACCCCTCTGGTGTCTTCCAAGCTAACAAGGACGCGGCGCTGACGTAGCGGTGCCTAAGACTTCAGGACCTTCCGGGCCACATCCAATGGCGCTCACTGCTCCCCCTGCCCGGCGTGACTCCCTTGTAGTGCTCGGGGGAGGGTTTCTTTTGCTGGTACTTCTCCTGCAACTCAAACCCATCGATGACGTTGACATCTTTTGGCAGGTAAAGCTTGGTCAACTGATGCTCGCCACGGGGGGGCTGATCGAACACGACATCTTTACCTACACCCATCCCGGTGCCCCCAACCCCACCCTTGGCTGGCTGGCCCAGGTCATCTATGCCGGGCTTTATGACCTGGGGGGTTGGCGGGCGATCCAGATCCTGCACGTCACCCTGTTTGCCGCCGCCTTCGTGGTTGCAGGCCTGACGGCTAGTCGGCTACCCAGCCGAGGACGTTACCCCGTCCTGTTCAGCCTGGTCATAGGGTTATATCTGGGGCTGATGGCAGGGCTCAGCAACGCGGACGTCCGCCCCCAGAGCTTCGCCTTGCTGGGCTTCGCCGCGGTCCTGTACCTCGCCAGGCTAGGGCCCCTCACGGCTCGGGGGTTGGTGGGCATCGGGCTGATTGCCATCCTCTGGCAGAACACCCACCCCTCCTTGTCCCTTGGCGTGCTGGCCGTCGGGGCACTGGCAGCTGGGGAGTGGCTGACCAAATGGCGCTATCCTGACCACACCTCACCGCTGTTTCTGACTTCTGCCACCCTCATCCTAGCGCTGGCGCAACTGGCGACCCCCATGGGCTGGCAGATTTTCGAAGTCAGTGCCGCCAACCTGCACGTCGCCCGAGACCTATTAGGCACCAGCGAGTGGCTGCCTCCCTGGTCTTCAGCGGTTCGACCAGCGATGATGGGATTTTTCCTCAGTGCCGGCATTGCCCTGGTGCTGCTCATCGCCCGCAAACGCGATCTCAGGTCTGCAGATTGGCTGCTGCTGCTCGTCATGACGGGCCTTGCCTTGTATGCCGCCCGCTTCGCGGTATTCTGGGGGATAGCGCTGATTCCCCTATGGACACAATGGCTGGAAACTCTGAGACCCATGCACCGCTTCGCCTGGACGGACATTCCCTGGAGACCGCGCACCCTGCGGCTTGCCGGTCTGACTGGGCTGGTGGGGGTCTATGCCCTCCCCGCCCTCATTCAAGGCCCCCCCCTCTTTCGTGATTCCCTGACGGCATGTCTACAAACCCTCGCCTCGGCAATACCGGCTGGCCGCATCTATAATTTTCGCGAATGGGGCGGACCCTTGATCCTTGAAGGCTATCCGCGGTGGCAAGTCACCATTGACGGACGCTTGTATATCTTTGCCGACCAGGACTGGCGGGACTATGCCGCCGTCTCCCAAGGCGGGGTGGAGGTGGGTGAAATCTTGGCCTGGTATAAGCCGGATGCCTTCGTCCTCCATCCCACCTATCAGGCGCCCTTGATCAGGATGCTGGACGTCTCGGGTAAATTTCATCAGATTTTCAATGACAAAAATTGTGCAATCTACATCAGCCGACGGCATCCGCCCGATCAAGAAATCAGCCCTAGAGAGGGCAGCCAAAGGTTCCTGGATTCCCCGTCTACCTGACGGTAACACACTAGTTCAAGGGGAAGAGGTGAAAAAGCCATGGGCAACCTGTACCCCAGATCGCGCTCCTGCTGAGGAGCATCTGGCCATAAAAAAATAACCGAAAACCCACCGGCTAATCCATTGGGGCTTTTTTGCGCTTATTTGCCCCGTGCGACACAGGTGGACTCACACTGGTCACGACTGGGAAAGGCCACGGGACCATGGCAGGCACCGTAGCGGAAAGGCCGGCAGGTATCGCTGGGATAATCGTAGTAGAAACCTGTAGTTTTACCAGCACACTTTCCCACCTGGGGCGTGTCCACGCAGATGACGGGGAGATCGTTCGATTTTGGCTCAGTGGCGCAACCGCTGAGCAGAACCATCGCCAAAAAAACTAGCACCAATCGCAACAAGCCGTGATCACCTCGCAGAGACTCCACTACCCAGGTCGGGCGCGTCAGAGGACGCGTATGTTAATGTTTCAGCATATCTTCATCTAGGCCCATGCGTCCAGAGGGGCCTAAACATCCGTGTAGGTTCAAAAAGAGATTTGTCAACAACAGCCATCGCTGGGCTTCATTATACAAGCACAATCAATGCCAACCATCTTCTGCGGTGCCGTGCCGTGCCGTGCGTTGCGTTGTTACCGTTTACCTCACCTTCCGTGCTGGCTTTTCCGCACCAGCCTAAACCACTCCCATGAGCATGGATTTAACACAAATGGTCACATCCAGGATCGCTAAATGGTTTAGGATGTAATTGAGAGATTTTCCACGCTAGATTGGTTATGCTTCTTCCGTGAAGGATCTCAACATTGCTTGATGCCTGGGCAACTAGCTTTAGGATCAACTTGGGGTAGCAGGTTCCTCATACGCACTATTGAGGCCAGCTACGGTTTGGCTAACACGATCATCGGAGCACGATCATGAAAAACTTTCTCTTAAAACTCTGGCGGGACGAAGAAGGCGCCAGGGCGAGCGCGCATTAAGGAGCTATAAGATAGTAAGTTACGGCATGATTGAGTGAACCCAGCCGAGGAGTCACTCATGTCTGCCAGCTTTATCTCTCATTTTGCCACCCTTGAAGACCCCCGCGTCGAACGTAATCAGCGTCATAATTTTATGGATATTATCTTGCTGACGATCTGCGCGGTTGTCAGTGGCGCCGAGGGATGGGAGGCG
>JAGVUH010000104.1 GCA_019136395.1 Gammaproteobacteria bacterium | reverse complement strand
ACAATCAAGTGAGCAGGGGGGACGAGACGATGAGCCATCCGGGTGGTGAGAACGATGCGCCAAATGGGCGGTGAGACCAGACCAGGCTCTTTACCGGGCCACGGCGGCTGAGGCCGGCATGGAGACCTATCTCAAGCTGGTCCGCCAACTGGCGGATGGCCACTATCACTCCGGCGAGGCCCTGGCGGAACGGCTGGGCCTCAGCCGGGCAGCGGTGTGGAAGGCGGCGCGCAAGGCCGGCGAGCGCCTGGGGCTGACCATCGAGTCCCGCCGCGGCACGGGCTATCGGCTGAGCGAACCCCTGGAACTGCTCGACCCGGCCCAATTCCTTGGCGCCCTGAGCCACATAGCCCAGGCCCAGATCGCCCGACTGGAGATCCTGGACGACATTGACTCCACCAACGCCCACCTCCTCGCCGCCGGCCATGCCGGCGCCCCGAGCGGCACCCTCTGCCTGGCGGAGCGCCAGTCCGCCGGCCGGGGACGACGGGGGCGGACCTGGGTCTCGCCCTACGGCGCCAACCTCTATCTGTCCCTGCTGTGGCGCTTTCCCCAGGGACCTGGCCATCTGGGCGGGCTCAGCCTGGCGGCGGGCGCGGCCCTGGCCCAGGCCCTGGAGGCCGCCGGGGTGGCGGACATCGGCCTCAAGTGGCCCAACGACCTGCTGTGGCGACGGCGCAAACTCGGGGGCCTGCTGATCGAGGTGGCCGCCGAGGCTCAGGGCCCGAGCCTGGTGGTCGTCGGCCTGGGCCTCAACACCCGCCTGCGTGGCGCCCAGGTCCAAGGCATCGACCAGCCCTGGGTGGACCTGGACGAGATCCTCGGTCCCCAGGGCTACCGTCGCAACCACATCGCCGCCCTTGCGACAGAGGCCCTGGTCGTCACCCTCGAGCGCTACGGCCGCGAGGGCCTGACCCCCTTCCTGCCGCTTTGGGAGCGCTACGACCGTTATCTGGGTGAAAGTGTCGAGATCCGCCAGGGCGAGCGGCTCATCATCGGCACCCAGGCCGGGATCACCGCCGAGGGTGCCCTGCGGGTGGAGGTGGCCGGGGAAATCCGGATCTTCACCGCCGGAGAGGTCAGCTTGAGGCCCGCCGGTTTGCCAACCCCTTGAGGGCTGGGCGAGGACTATCCCGGACGGTGATCGGGTCCCGGCGATACGTCCAGGTCCCGAGAAGTGGCTATCACTGCAGCGCCTCCTGCATGGCGGCAATCTGCTCCCGCAACTCCAGGATGCGCTCCTCCCAGTAGCGCGGGCTGTTGAACCAGGGGAAGGCGAGGGGAAAGGCCGGGTCCTCCCAGCGGCGGGCCAGCCAGGCGCTGTAGTGCATCAGGCGCAGGGTGCGCAGGGCCTCGATGAGGTGCAATTCGCGGTAGTCGAAATCGCGAAAGTCCTGGTAACCGGCCAGGACCTGGTCGAGCTGGGTGGCCACCTCCTGGCGGCTGCCGCAGAGCAGCATCCACAGGTCCTGCACCGCCGGACCTATGCGGCAGTCGTCGAAGTCGACGAATTGGGGGCCGGCGTCGGTCCACAGCAGGTTGCCGGGGTGGCAGTCGCCATGCAGCCGGAGCTGGCGGATCTCACCCGCCTGGTCGAACAGGCGGCGTGCCGCGTCCAGGGCCTGGGCGGAGATGCTGGCATAGGCGCTGCGCAGCTCGGGGGGCAGCCAGCCCGCCGCCAGCAGGTAGGCCCGGGGCTCCTCGCCAAAGCTGGCGAGGTCGAGGCGGGGGCGGTGCCGGAAGGGGAGCGTCTCGCCCAGGGCATGGATCCGGCCCAGGAAGCGTCCCAGCCAGGTCAGCACCTGGGGACGATCCAGTTCCGGCGTCCGGCCGCCCCGCCGCGGGCTGAGGGAAAAACGATAGCCACCATGGCGATGCAGGGTCTGGCCGCCGATGACCAGGGGCGGCACCGCCGGGATCTCCCGCTCCGCCAGGTCCAGGGTGAAGGCGTGCTCCTCCAGGATGGCGGCGTCACTCCAGCGCCCCGGCCGGTAGAACTTGGCGACGAGGGGCTGGCCCTCTTCAATGCCGACCTGATAGACGCGGTTCTCGTAGCTGTTCAGGGCCAGCAGTCGACCGTCGGTGACCAGGCCAAGGGATTCTACCGCGTCCAGGATGCGGTCTGGGCTCAGGTCGGCGAAGGGGCGTGGATCGGGGGGCGTATCGGGCTTGGGGCCAGTGGCCCGGTCAGGCTTCTGGCTCGGAGCCGCGGTACCGGTCGGGTTCTTGCCCGATTTCTTGGCCGATTTTTTCACGAAGGAGCCTGCTCCCAGAACCACTCAGGCCAGGAGCCTCTCCAGGATACGGCGGTAGATGGTCGAGAGCTGCTCCAGTTCCTCGACGCCCACATGCTCATTGACCTGGTGGATGCTGGCGTTGATGGCGCCCAGTTCCAGGACCTGGGCGCCGGTGGGGGCGATGAAGCGGCCGTCGGAGGTGCCGCCGCCGGTGGAGAGTTCCGGTCGGTAGCCCAGGGTCTCCAGCACGGCCTGGGAGGCGGCCTCGACCAGTGCCCCAGCAGGGGTAAGGAAGGGGTCGCCCGACAGGCGCCAGGTCAGGTCATAGTCAAAACCGCCCTTGTCGAGGATGGTGGCGACCCGGCGCTGGAGGGTCTCGGCCGTGACCTCGGTGGAGAAGCGGAAATTGAACTGGGCGGTGAGGGTGCCGGGGATGACGTTCTCGGCGCCGGTGCCGGTATTGAGGTTGGCGATCTGGAAGGTGGTGGGCGGAAAGAAGGCGTTACCCTGATCCCACTCCTCATCGACCAGTTCCACCAGGGAGGGGGCGAGGACGTGCAGGGGATTGACGGCGCGATGGGGGTAGGCGACATGGCCTTGCCGGCCCTTGACGGTGAGGAAGCCGTTCAGGCTGCCGCGGCGGCCGTTCTTGAGGGTGTCCCCCAGGCGCTCATGGCTGGAGGGCTCCCCCACCAGGCACCAGTCGATCTTCTCCCCCCGGGCCTCCAGGGTCTCCACCACCCGCACCGTACCATCCACCGAGGGCCCCTCCTCGTCACTGGTGATCAGAAAGGCGATGGAGCCTGGGTGGTCGGGGTGGTCGCGGACGAAGGCCTCGGCGGCGTTGACCATGGCCGCGATCTCCCCCTTCATGTCGCAGGCCCCGCGGCCGTAAAGCTTGCCGTCACGCACCGCCGGGGTGAAGGGGTCCGAGTCCCAGTGATCCAGCGGTCCAGGCGGCACCACGTCGGTGTGGCCGGCGAAGCAGAAGAGGGGACGGTCCGAGCCGCGCCGGGCCCAGAGATTACGGACCTCGCCGAAGGGCAGATGCTCGATGTGAAAGCCGCTCGCCGCCAGGCGCTCAGCGAGGATGTCCTGACAACCGCCATCCTCGGGGGTGACGGAGGGACGGCGGATCAGCTCGGCGGCTAGGTCCAGGGTTGGAATGCCGGGCCTCACCCGTGTCGAGCAGGGGGCGGCGAATGAGGCTGGGATTGGCCAGCATGACCGCAATCGCCCCCTCCGCGTCCAGCCCCTCACGTAGCTTCGCCGGTAGCTTGCGCCAGGTCGTGCCCTGGCGGTTGGCCAGCCGCTCCCAGCCTAATTCGGCGACCCAGGCCCGCAGCAGGGCCTCGTCCAGGCCCTGTTTTTTGTAGTCGTGGAAGTCATAGGCAACGCCGTGCTCTTCGAGCCAGCGCCGGGCCTTCTTCATGGTGTCGCAGTTGGGAATGCCGTACAGGCGGATCATAGCATCGGTAACCTCCCTCACCCCTTGTGGGGTAGGGCCGGGGAGAGGGGGGTGAAAGGTTAGAGGAATTCCATTGATGGGCCGATATAAAGTCAGGCTCAGATATCCCGCAGTAGTTCGTTGATGCCGACCTTACCGCGGGTGCGCGCGTCCACCTGCTTGATGATGACGGCGCAATAGAGGCTGTGGCTGCCGTCCTTGGCCGGCAGGTTGCCGGGAACGACCACGGCCCCGGCGGGGACCCGGCCATAGAGGATTTCCCCGGTCTCGCGGTGATAGATCTTGGTGCTGGCGCCGATGTAGACGCCCATGGAGATGAC
>JAGVUH010000174.1 GCA_019136395.1 Gammaproteobacteria bacterium | reverse complement strand
GAGTTCGGGGGCGAGGAACCGCAGGCGGGCGCCCCACACGGGGGAATCCGTCACCAGGGTCAATCGACCGTTTTCTAGAGCGGCGTGACGGCAATGCTGGTCGAGGGGTGGCGCCATCCGGGCCCGCACGGCGGCCAGGAGCAGACCCTGCCGTTCCACCGCGGTGAGGATCGCGCTCAGGGCATCCTGGCCGGCCAGGCGGCGGAGTTGGTGGTTGACGGCGGTGAGGGCCATGGCGAGGTGGCGTGCCTTTCAGTAAAGATGATTGATTATTAAATAAATAGTGCTCGTTGAGGCGCTGTAAGGCGCCCGTGGATGCATTTTTCCTTGGATCAATGCCCGGCGTCCAGTACCATGTCCGAGTTTTTTGCAACGGAATTACTGGATGAAAAACTGCTTTTCGCACCGATGCCATCATGGCGTTGGACCCCGGATGCAGCTTTGGCTCAGTGTCCTGGTCCTAGTCCTGGTGGCTGCCGGCACCGGTGCAGCCGGCTTCTGGTACGGTCAGATCCACTCCGCCGCGGCGGGGACCGGTGATCAAACGTCCGCCCTCCTGGCGTCACTGGAGCGACGTTCCCACGACCAGTTCCTCCGTGAGGACCTGCCCTCCGCCAGTGAACTGGATACCCTGAGCCTCAGGCTCAGTCAGATGCAGGCCGAGCTCCTGCGCCTCAATGCCCTCGGCGAACGCCTGGTCGAAAAGGCCAATCTCAGCCCCGAGGAATTCGACTTTCAGCATGCCCCTCCCCAGGGTGGCCCGGAACCGCTGGAGACGCTGCCGACGTCCAGTGAGGAGTTCGCCATGGAGATGGCCCGCCTGGGTCGGGAAATCGAGGACCGGGGCCGGAAGCTCAGGCTCCTCGACCAGGCGGTGATGGAACGGGAACTCAGTGAGGATAGCCTGAGCCCGGGACTACCCGTGCGATCAGGCTACATTTCCTCCTACTTCGGGATGCGGAAGGATCCGCTCCATGGCCGCCAGAGTTTCCACAGCGGCGTGGATTATGCGGGTAAGGTTGGTACCGACATCCTGGCCATCGCCGATGGGCTGGTGATTCAGAGTGAGACCGTCAGTGGGTATGGCCGCCTGGTCGAGATCCGGCATGCCAATGGCCTGGTCACCCGCTATGCCCATTGCAAGAAATTGCTGGTGGCAGCGGGGGACCTGGTGACCAAGGGACAGGTCATCGCCACCCTGGGTAGCAGTGGCCGCTCCACCGGACCCCATCTCCACTTCGAGGTCCTCAAGGAGGGCGTGGCCATCAATCCGCTGCGGTTGGCTGGCCTCGACCTTCCCCGTCAGGAGCCCTGAGGGCTTGCTGACTTCCTCCTGATCTCCCGCCGGGGTGGGGTGCCGGGCGATATCGCCTCAGGCCCCCGCGCCGTTCCGGTTCCGGCGATCCGTCCTGAAGATTCTAAAGTTCCCCCTCTCCGAGGATCATGCAGGTCCCGGTGCGCGGATGACGCTCATGATGGGCTCGCCACGCCGCTGGGGTAAGCCCCGCGGGCGGATAGGTCGCGGACAGTTTCGTCGTGGACAGCTTCATCGCGATCCGCCTGAACCGCCTGCTTGGGGTATCATGGTTTAATCTTTGTCGACTGCGGATATTCCGGCGCATATGGTCACGAATCTGCTCAAAAAGGTCTTCGGTAGCCGCAACGACCGGCTGGTCAAGAAGATGTCCAAGGTGGTCGCCGAGATCACCGCCCTGGAACCGGAGGTGGCCAAGCTCTCGGACGCCGCCCTGCGGGCCAAGACCACCGAGTTCCGCGAGCGCCTCGCCGCCGGCGCCAGCCTGGATGATCTGCTCAAGGAGGCCTTCGCCGTGGTGCGCGAGGCCGGCAAGCGCGCCCTGGGCATGCGCCATTTCGACGTCCAACTCATCGGCGGCATGGTCCTCCATGACGGCCGCATCGCCGAGATGCGTACCGGTGAAGGCAAGACCCTGGTGGCGACCCTGGCGGTCTATCTCAACGCCCTACCCGGCAAAGGGGTGCATCTAGTCACGGTCAATGACTACCTGGCCCGCCGCGACGCCGTCTGGATGGGGCGTATCTACCAGTTCCTCGGCCTGTCGGTGGGCGTCATCAATTCTTCCGGGGGCATGGGTCCGGATACGGCCTCCTATGTCGTCGATTATGGCTACGAGCCACCCCCTGGCCAGGGCTACCGCCACCTGCGCAACGTCAGCCGTCGGGAGTCCTATGCCACCGACGTCACCTACGGCACCAATAACGAGTTTGGCTTCGACTATCTGCGCGACAACATGGCCTTCACCCCGGAGCAGCGGGTGCAGCGCGATCCCTGCTACGCCATCGTCGACGAGGTGGACTCCATCCTCATCGACGAGGCCCGCACGCCCCTGATCATCTCCGGCCCCTCCGAGGGCAATACCGACCTCTACAAGAAGATCGACGGCATCATCCCGCGCCTCACCCGCCAGCCCCCCATCACCAACGAGGAGGGCAAGCCGGACTTCGGCCCCGGCGACTACTCGGTGGATGAAAAGGCCCGCCAGGCCTTCCTCAGCGAGGAGGGGCACCAGCACGTCGAGGAGATGCTCACCGAACTGGGCCTGCTGGGCGAAGGGGAGAGCCTCTACGACCCGGCCAACATCGTGCTCATGCACCATGTCTACGCCGCCCTGCGCGCCCACGTCCTGTTTCACAAGAACGTGGAATATATCGTCCGCGACGGCCAGATCATCATCGTCGACGAGTTCACTGGCCGCACCATGCCCGGCCGGCGCTGGTCCGAGGGCTTGCATCAGGCCGTGGAGGCGAAGGAGGAGGTGGCGATCCAGCAGGAAAACCAGACCCTCGCCTCCATCACCTTCCAGAACCTGTTCCGTCTCTACCCCAAGCTGGCGGGCATGACCGGCACCGCCGACACCGAAGCCTACGAATTCCAGCAGATCTACGGCCTGGAGGTGGTGGTCATCCCCACCAACCAGCCGATGATCCGCGACGACCGCGGCGACCTGGTCTACCTCACCGCCAAGGAGAAGTACCAGGCCATCATCGAGGACATCCGCGACTGCGTCCGGCGTGGCCAGCCGGCCCTGGTGGGTACCGCCTCCATCGAGACCTCCGAGCTGATCTCCGGCCTGCTGAAAAAGGAAAAGATCCCTCACGAGGTCCTCAACGCCAAGCAGCACGAGCGCGAGGCGGGCATCGTCGCCCAGGCCGGGCGGCCGGGGGCGGTGACCATCGCCACCAACATGGCCGGTCGTGGCACCGACATCGTCCTCGGCGGCAGCCTGGACGCGGAACTGGAGGAGATCAAGGACGAGGCCCAGCGCCAGGCCGCGCGCCAGGCCTGGCAGCAGCGCCATGCCCAGGTCATCGCCGCCGGCGGCCTGCACGTGGTCGGTACCGAGCGTCACGAGTCCCGCCGCATCGACAACCAGTTGCGCGGCCGTTCCGGTCGTCAGGGCGACCCGGGTTCCAGCCGCTTCTACCTGTCCCTGGAAGACAGCCTGATGCGCATCTTCGCCTCCGAGAAGGTCGGGGCCATGATGCAGAAGCTGGGCATGCAGGAGGGCGAGGCCATCGAGCAC
>JAGVUH010000012.1 GCA_019136395.1 Gammaproteobacteria bacterium | reverse complement strand
CTCCGACCCCACTCCCGAAGGCGGCCGATCGTGGGGACTGGCTGGCGCTGATCGACGCCGCCTACCAGTGGGTCCTGGTGGAGGACAGGCGCCGTGTTTGAATTCCACTGGCCCTGGGCCGCCCTTCTGCTCCTGCTGCCCTTACTGCTGCCCCGCCTCTGGCCCGAGCGCCAGGTCCGCGAGGAGGAGACCCTGGAGGGCCAGCGCCTGACCCTGCTCCACCCCCACCCGGAACGCCTGCAGGCCGTCTACCGCGCCCGACGCCCCGGGCGCCAGATCGCCGGCTGGGTCCACCTCGCCCTGATGGTGCTGCTGTGGGTCTCCCTGGTGGCGGCCCTGATGCGGCCCCAATGGCTCACCCCTCACACCGAGGTCAGCAGCCCGGGCTACGACCTGCTGCTGGCGGTGGACACCTCCCATTCCATGGAGGCCCTGGACTTCAGCGCCCAGGGCCTGCCCATCAACCGCATGGCGGTGGTCAAGGGGGTGATGGGGCGCTTCATCGACGGCCGGGAGGGGGACCGCGTCGGCCTCATCGTCTTCGGCAGCCAGGCCTTCGTCCTCTCGCCCCTGACCCTGGACCGGCGTGCCACCCGCCAGCTCCTCGATGGCATCGACGCCAACATCGCTGGCCCGGGCACCGCCCTGGGCGACGCCATCGCCCTGGGCGCCAAGCGCCTGCGCGAGCGTCCGGCGGGCTCGCGGGTGATGATCCTCATCGCCGATGGCGATAACTCCGCCGGCGGCTTCGCCCCCCAGGAGGCGGCGGCCCTGGCCCGGGCCTTGGGGGTGCGCATCCATGTCATCGGCGTCGGCAGCGAGGACAAGTCCATTCCCATCCCTGAGGAGGGGGCCATCCGTTATCGCGAGGACCTGACCATGGACGAGGCCACCCTGCGCGCCATCGCCGACACCACCGGCGGGGCCTACTTCCGCGCCACCGACGCCCGCGCCCTGGAGGAGATCTCCCGGCGCATCGACGAGCTGGAAAAGACCGAGGCCCAGGCTCGTACCGCCTACCTGCCGGAACCCCTCTATCGCTGGCCCCTGGGCCTGGCCCTGCTGGCCCTCCTCGGCCTCGGCCTTTTCCCCGAGGGGCGGCGCCGCTTCGCCCGGAGGACAGCGAGTGATTGAGACCCGCCACCCCGGCGCCCGTTGGTCGTCACCTGACGGCCACAACACCCCCCTGGCCCGGAGGCCGGCGCATGACTGAGCCTGGCTTCCACTTCGCCCAGCCGCTCTGGTTCTGGGCCCTGCTGGTGCCGCTGCCGGTGGGCCTCTGGCTGTGGCACAGCGCTGCCCGGGCGGCGCGCGGGCCGGTGCATCGCTATGCCGATCCACACCTCCTGCCGCACCTCACCGGCACCCGGGAGTTGCAGACCCACGAACGCTGGGGGCGCTTCCTGCTCTGGTCCCTGCTCTGGGCGCTGCTGGTGGCGGGCATGGCCGGGCCGCGCTGGGACTACACCGATGTCCGTCTCTTCCATCCGGGCAACAACCTGCTGATCCTGCTGGACATCTCCCGCTCCATGCAGGTCGCCGACGTCGCCCCCCATCGCCTGGCGCGGGCCCGTCAGGAGATCCAGGACCTGATCGAGCAGAACCGCCAGGTGCGCATCGGCCTCCTCGCCTTCGCCTCGGTGCCCCACGTCCTCTCGCCCATCACCGAGGACACCCAGACCCTGCTCAACACCCTGCCGGCCCTGGCCACGGACCTGACCCAGCTTCAGGGCAGCCGCCTGCTCGGCGCCCTGGACCGGGCCGAGGCCCTGCTCGCCGGCCTGCCCGAGGACAGTGCCCGGGCCATCCTGCTCATCAGCGACGGCGACTTCGACGAGGAGGGCCTGCCGGAGCGGGCGCGGACCCTGGCGGACCAGGGGATCCGCTTCCATGTCTTGGGCATCGGCACCGAGGACGGTGGCCCGGTGCCCGGGCGCGGCGGGGGCTGGCTGACCGATCGCGGTGGCCAGGCCATCATCTCCCGTCTGGGGGAACAACAACTGGAGGCCCTGGCCGAGGCTGGGGGCGGCCTCTACCGCCAAGCCGACTATCGCCAGGACGACACCGGCGAGCTGCTCGCCGCGGCGGCTGTGGCCAAGCTGCCCCCTGAGGCCAGCGACGAACGGACCCGTGTCTGGCACGAGCGCTATACCCTGCCCGTGCTGCTGGTCATGGCCCTGCTGCTGCCCCGCTTCCGCGGGCGCGGCTGGTGGCGGCGGCGGTCATGAGCGTCTCGGTCCGCGTCGCAACGGCGTTGCCGGTGCCCCCCGGTGGGAAAGTAACCTGATGTCCGTATGGTCTAACTCGCTCTCGATTGCCCTGCTCGCGGGCCTCGTCCTGACCGCTACCGCCCAGGCCGGCTGGTTCGTCAACCAGGAGCAGGAGGCGGAGCGGCAATTCCGGCAAGGCGACTACAGCGGGGCGGCCAAGGAGTTCAGTGATCCCTATCGTCGGGGCGTCGCCCTCTACCGGGCGGGTCGCCACGTCGAGGCCGCCGATGCCTTCGCCCTGGAGCAGCGTCCCGAGGTCGCCGAGGACGCGGCCTACAATCTGGGCAACGCCCGCTTCCAGGTCGGCGATTTCGCCGGGGCCGCGGCGGCTTACGAGCAGGTGCTGGGTCATAACCCGGGTCATGACGACGCCCGGCACAACCTCTCCCTGGCCCGGGCCGTCCTGGCCCGTCTCGACCAGGAGAAGTTCGCGCGCGAGAAGCGCGAGCGGGAGGAGGCCGAGCGCAAGGCCCGGGAGGAACAGGAGCGCCAGGATCGGGAGCAACGGCAGCGCGAGGAACAGCAGCAAAAGCAGCAGCAACAGGAAGCCCAGAAGCAAGAGCAACAGGCCGGTCAGGAGCAGCAGGAACAACAACAGCAGGAACAGAAGCAGCAAGAACAACAGCAACAGGAACAGGAACAACAGCAACAGCAGCAGCAGCAATCAGAGCAGTCCGAGCAGTCGCAATCCTCCGAGGAATCCCAGCAATCGCAGGAGAGCCAGCAGTCCCAGCAGTCCCAGGACGCGCAACAATCCCAGCAAGGCCAGCAGCCCCAGGAGGGTCAGCAATCCCAGGAGGGTCAGCAGGCGCAACAGGGCCAAGAGTCTGAGCAGTCCGCCGAGCAGTCATCCTCCCAGGATGAATCCGGTGAGGAGAGCCAGGAATCCCAGGCGGGCCAGGGCGAACAGCGGGAGGAGACGGCCGCCGGGTCCGAGGCCCAGGAGCAGGAGCGGAGCGGCGCCAGCGAGCCCGAGCCCCAGGAGAGCCAGGAGGGCGAGGCCACGGCCGACCAGGACACCCAGGGTGGCCAGCCCGACGAGCAGCAGGCCGCGGCCGCCGGAGCCCAGAAGGACCAGGCGGAGGAGCAGGCCCAGGACCGTCAGCGGCCCGAGGCGGAACAGGCCGAGAAGGATATGGCCGGCGAACGTATGGCAAGCGAGCCGCCCCCGGAGCAGACCTCGGAGGCCAGTGGTGGCGAGCAGGAGCAACAGCCCGAGGCCAAGGAGGGGGAAAAGCCCCAGGATGAGACCGCCGCCGGTGGGGAGCGGGAGCGTGAGCCCGAGGATCAGGGCC
>JAGVUH010000297.1 GCA_019136395.1 Gammaproteobacteria bacterium | reverse complement strand
CGCCTGATGGCCGTCCATGACCGGCATCTGCAGGTCCATCAGCACCAGCGACCAGGGCAGGGGCTCGGGGGCGGCGGTCAGGCGGTCCAGGGCCTCCTGGCCGTTGTTGGCAACATCGACGCCGAGGCCGACCGCCTCTAGGAGTTCGATGGCGATCTGCTGGTTGATCTCGTTGTCCTCCACCAGCAACACCCGCAGGCCCAGGCCGCGATAGCTCTGGCCACTGGCCGCCTGCTGGCCTTCCTCGCTGAGGGCGGCCCGCTCCGCGGGCGCCAGGCAGCCGACCACCGCGTCCCAGAGATGGGACTGGGTCACGGGCTTGGCGAGGAAGGCGGTGACGCCCAAGGCCTCGGCCTCCTCGCGCACGTCCTCGATGCCGAAGGCGGTCACCATGATGACCCGCGGCGGCCCCGCCACCAGGGTCTCCTCCTGGAGGCGGCGAATCGTCTCGGTCCCGCTCATCACCGGCATCCGCCAGTCCATGAAGACCAGGCGGTAAGGGTCGTTGCCGTCGGCCCGGCGGATGGCGATCAGGCAGTCCTCGCCGGAACTCACCGCCTCGACCCGCATGCCCAGGTTGGCGACCTGCTCGGCGAGGATCTCCCGCGCCACCGGGTTGTCGTCGACGATGAGGCAGCGCAGGTCCTGGACCGAGACCGGCACGGTGCGCCGCGAGCGGTTCTTGCCGACCCCGAGCCAGGCCCGGAACTGGAAGCGGCTGCCCTGGCCGGGGGTGGACTCGACCCAGATGCGCCCATCCATCATTTCCACCAGGCGCTTGCTGATGGTCAGCCCCAGGCCGGTGCCGCCGTACTTGCGGGTGGTGGAGCCATCGGCCTGGCTGAAGGCCTGGAAGAGGCGCCCGGCCACCTCCGGGGTCATGCCGATGCCGGTGTCCTGGACGCTGACCAGGAGTTCCACCCGCTCCTCCTCGCGGGCGGCGACGCCGATCTCCAGGGTGATCTGGCCGGCCTCGGTGAACTTGACGGCGTTATTAATGAGATTGGTGAGGACCTGGGCCAGGCGCAGGGGATCGCCGACCAGGTTGTCGGGCACCCCGGAGGCGACATGGATGAGGAATTCCAGGCCCTTCTCGTGGGCCTTGAGACCGACGACGGTGGTCACGTTGCCCAGGACGTCGTCGAGCCAGAAGGGGATGTGCTCCATCTCCAGCTTGTCGGCCTCGATCTTGGAGAAGTCGAGGATGTCGTTGATGACGCCGAGCAGGGAGTTGCCGGCCCCCTGGATCTTTTCCAGGTAGTCGCGCTGCTTGGAGGTCAGCTCGGTCTTGAGGGCCAGGTAGGACATGCCGATGATGGCGTTCATCGGCGTGCGGATCTCGTGGCTCATGTTGGCCAGGAACAGGCTCTTGGCCTCGGTCGCCGCCTCGGCCTTCAGCCGCGCCTCCTCCACCTCGGCGGACTTGGCGCTGATGGCGGCGTTGGCCTGGAGCAGCGCGTCCTTCTGTTGCAGCAACTCCTCCCGCTGTTCCTCCAGCTCTTCCTGGGAGGCGCGCAGTTCCTCGGTCTGGGCGCCAAGGATGGTCGCCTGGCGCTGGGTCTCGTCCAGCAGTTCCCGGGTGCGTTGATTGCGCTCGAAGATCTCGAGGCTCAGCGCCAGGGGCTTGATCAGGCCGTCCAGCAGTTCCCGGCCGCGGTCATCGAAGGGGGTGAGGGTCGCCAGTTCCACCACCGCCAGCAGGTGGCCGTCGGCGGCCAGCACCGGCGCGGCCAGCAGGGCGCGGGGCAGGGCCTCCCCCAGGCCCGAGCTGATGCGGACATAGTCCGGCGGGATGTCGCGGATCTCGATGGGCTGTTTCTCGCGGGCGCATTGGCCCACCAGGCCCTCGCCGAGGCGGAAGACCGTGGCCAGGCCCTTGCGCTGGCGGTAGCCGTAGCTGCCCATCAGGATCAGCTCTCCGGCCTCCGCGTCGAAATGGAAGAAGACGCCCACCTGGGCGCCCGCCACCGGCGTCAGCCGGGCCATCAGCACCCGGGCGAGGTCCTCCAGGCACTGCTGGCCCTGGATGGCGGCGGCGATCTCCGCCAGTTGGGTCTTCACCCAGGCGGCCCGGGCCTGGGCCTGGGCGGTCAACTGCAGGGCCCCCACGGCGGCGGTCATGGCGCCGATCTCGTCGCGGCAGTGGCGATCGGGGAGCGCGGTGTCCAGTTCCCCGGCAGCGATGCGCCCCGTGGCGGTGGTGATGGTCTGGATGGGTCTCAGGACCGTCTGGCGCAGGTAGAAGGCCAGTCCCACCAGCAACGCCAGGGACAGGCCCGTGCCCAGCAGGATCCACTCCTGGGCCTGGCTGTGCAGGGCCTCGGCCTCCTGGGTGGTCTGGTTGGCGCCGCGGAGGTTGAACTCCAGCAGCCGGTCCATGGCCTCCTTGGCGGCGACATAGTCCAGCTCCGCGTCCTCCAGCATCAGGGCGCGGGCCTCCTGCTGCTGGCCCAGGCGCGACAGGGCGAACACCGGCGGCAGTTTCTGCCGCAACCGCTCGAAGGCATCGATGAACTTACGCTCCAGGACCTGCTCCTCGGGACCGACCAGGGTCGGCAGATAGCCCTTCCAGGCCGTGTCGAGCTGGTCGCTGAGGGACTGGACCGCCTGTTCGCGCGCGGCCTTTTCCGCGGGGCTGGGGGCCAGCAGGTGGCCGTTGATCTTACGGCGGATCTCACCTAGACAATCCCGGGCGTCGTTGAGATGGCGCAGCGCCGTGAGCCAGTTGTCATGCGTCTCCCGGACCGCGGCATTGATGGTCTCGATGCGGTTCAGGGCAAGCAGGCCATTGGCCAGCATCAGCAGGGCGAGGATGATCATCGCCACCAGCAGTTTCCGGGCGATGGTCGTCTGGTTGAGCGAAGTCAGCAGGGGCATGGCGGTTTCCCGGTCAGCGAGGCGCGTCTGGGCGCGGAGTATAGGCGCAATCGCCCCGGGCCTTGAACCAGGGGGCGGCCAGGGGCAGCCGGCCCTCGCTGCGGCTGGTCAGCAGGATGCCGTCCGGCTTCAGGCAGGGGGCGAGGTGCTCAAGGACACGGGCCTGCATGGACTTGTCAAAATAGATCAGGACATTACTGAGAAAGATGAGGTCGAAGGGGGCCCCGGGGATGGGTGGCCAGTGGGGCTGGGCGAGGTCGAAGCGCTGGAAGTCGATATGGGCGCGTAGCTCGGGGCGCACCTGCCAGCCCGCCTGGCCGTCGCGGGTCAGGGGTCGCAGATAGCGGTCGCGTAACCGGGCCGGCAGCTTGCCCAAGGCGGATTCCGGGTAATGACCGCTGGCCGCCGTCGCCAAGGCCGCGGTGGCGATGTCCGTGGCCAGGATCCGCCAATCGTTGGCCTCGGGCGGGTTGCCCAGGGTTGCGGCCAGATCAGTGACGGCCATGGCCATGGAGCAGGCCTCCTCGCCACTGGCGCAGGCCGCCGACCAGAGACGCACCCGGGCCCCGGCCAGGAATTTGGGCCGCAGGTGTTCGGTGAGGATTGGCCAATGGGCGGGCTCGCGCCAGAAGCAGGAGTAGTTGACCGCCACCCGGTCGCGCAACTCGACCAGGGCGGCGGCCTCCCCGGTCTCGG
>JAGVUH010000376.1 GCA_019136395.1 Gammaproteobacteria bacterium | reverse complement strand
CTTCCAACTCGGCCAGAAATACAGCGAGGCCCTCAAGGCCACGGTCCTGGACGAGTCCGGCCGCGCCCTGACCCTGGAGATGGGCTGTTACGGCATCGGCGTCTCCCGAGTGGTGGCCGCCGCCATCGAACAGCATCACGACGAGCGCGGCATCATCTGGCCGGATGCCATCGCCCCCTTCCAGGTCGCCCTAGTGCCCATGAAACTGCACAAGTCCTACCGGGTGCGGGAGGCGTCCGAGGCCCTGTACCAGGAACTGACCGCCGCCGGCATCGAGGTACTGTTCGACGACCGGGACGAGCGCCCCGGGTTCATGTTCGCGGACATGGAACTGATCGGCATCCCGCACCGCCTGGTGGTCGGGGACAAGGGCCTCGATCAGGGGGTCCTGGAATACAAGGGCCGCCGGGACGCGGACCTGACCCTGGTGCCCATCGACAAGGTCCTGCCCTTCCTGCGAGAGCGACTCACCGCGCTGGACACCGGGTTGCCCCGGGCCTAGCGCGGTCCCATCCACTCGCCACGCTCATCCCCATTCACCCCGCACCCCTGGCGGATCGCTCGCATCGCCATGCCGCGCGTTCCCCCGCCAGGGCCCTAGCCCCAGGACACGCCCACCATGCGTCAGGAAGCCTTCAGTTACGAACAACTGCTGCAATGCGGCAGAGGGGAGATGTTCGGCCCCGGCAATGCCCAGTTGCCGACGCCCAACATGCTCATGCTGGATCGCATCGTGCGCATCAGCGACGAGGGTGGTGCCTATGGCAAGGGCGAGATCCTGGCGGAACTGGATATCCACCCCAAGCTCTGGTTCTTCGACTGCCATTTCCCCGGCGATCCGGTGATGCCAGGCTGTCTGGGCCTGGACGCCACCTGGCAACTGGTCGGCTTCTTTCTGGGCTGGATCGGCAACCCCGGTCGCGGCCGGGCCTTGGGCGTGGGGGAGGTGAAATTCACCGGCCAGGTTCTGCCAACGGCGAAGAAGGTCACCTACCAGATCGACATGAAGCGGGTCATCGCCCGCAAACTGGTGCTCGGCATCGCCGATGGCAGCGTCGCCGTGGATGGGCGGGAGATTTACACCATGAAGGACCTGCGGGTGGGCCTCTTCACCAGCACCGAGGGGTTCTGAACCAGTCCGGAGGTCTCATGAGGGACCAGGAATTCCCGATTGGGATCATGCATTAAGGAGGGTGCGGACAGGAAAGTCTTGGCTACATCTGGTGACGCGGAAGTAGCCAGCGGAATCGCGCAGGTTGGTGGGGTGAGCAACTGGGAGTTGGGAGTAAAGACGCAGAGGAGCATCCCTGCCCCACTTACGCCCGGGGGCGGAACTAGCCGCCCAATTTCTCCTTGAGCATGGCCGCCAGGCGCTTGGGCGGGACGTAGCCGGGGATCATCTCGCCATTTTCCAGGACGATGGCCGGCGTGCCGGAAACCCCCATCTTTTCACCCATCTCCAGGTGCTCCTTCACCGGGTTGGCGCACTTCTTGTCCGGAATCGACTTGCCGGCCTTGGCATCGGTCATGGCCGCCCGACGATCGTCGGCGCACCAGACGGACACGGCCTTGTCGAAGGAGGGCGAACCCACCCCCGCCCGCGGGTAGAAGAGATACTGGACCTTGATCCCCTCGGCGTTGTAGCCCGCCATGTCGCCATGGAGCTTGCGACAATAACCGCAGTCGATATCCGTGAAGACCGTGACCGTGTAGGTGGGCTTGCCCTCCGGGGCAAAGACGATCATCTGATCCTCGCCGAGTTTGTTGATCGCCGCCGCCCGCTCCTTGGCCTCCTTCTGGCGTGCCTGCTCCAGGCGGGGTGAGGTCTCCGTCAGGTCCTCCTTGGTGGTCAGGTCGATCATCCGCCCCTGAACCATGTAGCGGCCGTCCTTGCTGACATAGAGCACATCGGTACCGATGAGGACCTCGAAGAGACCGGGCACCGGCGTCTCGTGGACGCTGTCGACCTCGTACTCGGGCAATATCTGCGCCAGGCTCTTTTTGATGGCAGCCGGGTCCGCCGCGACCTGGGCGGAGCAGAGGGATAACAGGGCGGCGGCCAGCAGGGTCTTGCCGGAGGCCGGGATCTGGGCATTCATTCGCATTACTTGATCTCTAAAGTCAGTCTCTGAAATTGGTGTACTTGAGGGGCAAACCCCAGTCGCCCTCGCGCAGCAGCGCGATGGCGGCCTGCAAGTCGTCGCGGCTCTTGCCCGACACCCGCAATTGGTCACCCTGGATCTGGGCCTGAACCTTGAGCTTGCCCGTCTTGAGGGCCTTGATCATGTCCTTGGCCGTCTCCGTGGCGATACCCTGCTTGAGGCCCACCTCCTGCCGCGCGGCGCTCAGGCTGGTGGTGGGTTCCTTGAGATCCAAGCTACCGATGTCGACCCCGCGTTTGACCAGCTTCTGACGGAGAATATCCATCATCTGTCGCAACTGGAATTCCCGTTCCGTGCTCAGCTTGATCACCTCGCCGGCCAGTTCGAAGCTCGCCTTGATGCCCTTGAAGTCAAAGCGGGTGCCCACCTCACGGTTGGCCTGATCCACGGCGTTGCGGACCTCCTGCAGGTCCACTTCCGAAACCACGTCGAATGACGGCATCTCGCTTCTATCCTCGCTGCGTCGGTCGGTCGGTGGCGATGCCCTGGGCTGGGGCGCCATCCCCCGCCCGGCCCGGGCTCAAGGTTGCCAGGGGTTGGGGCGGGAAGTGGGTGCGGTACATCGCGACCAAAGGGTTGCTCAACCAAAGGGTGGCTACATTAGAGCATGGGCTGTTGCATTGCCAGCCCGAACCCATGCGATATCCTCCACGCTCCTCAGTCCTGCGGTGCGCGCCAATAAGCGACGATCCGTGGGCGATAGTGGGGTGGGTGCGGGCGCAAGCGGGTCGTGGGCCGGTAACCGCTCGGCGGGGGACGCCGTGAATCCGTCCATGGAGGCTTGCCAACCGCATCCATGCGGTTGACACCCCCGCCGAGCGGCTAGCGGCCCCCTCTGCGACCGTGACAGGAGTGCTCCCTTACCCCCGCGGATGGTGCCGGGCGTGGAGCTGCTTCAGCCGCTCCCGGGCGACGTGGGTGTAGATCTGGGTCGTGGACAGGTCGCTATGGCCCAGCAGCATCTGCACCACCCGCAGGTCGGCGCCGTGATTGAGGAGGTGGGTGGCGAAGGCATGGCGCAGGGTATGGGGCGACAGCTCCTTGTGGATGCCAGCCTCGAAGGCATAGCGCTTGATGAGCTGCCAGAAGGCCTGACGGGTCATGTGGTCACTGCGGCTGGTGGGAAAGAGGTAGTCGCTGAGGCGCCCCCCCAGCAGCTCCTGGCGGGGACCCCTTGCGAAGTCCGCCAGCCAGGCGATGGCCTCCTCACCCAGGGGCACCAGCCGCTCCTTGCCGCCCTTGCCCATGACGCGCACCAGGCCCTGGGTCAGACTGACCTGCCCAGGCTGGAGGTCCACCAGTTCGGAGACGCGCAGGCCGGTGGCGTAGAGGACCTCCAGCATGGTGCGATCCCGGTGTCCCCGGGAGTCCTGGGTGTCCGGGGCCGCCAACAGCCGTTCCACCTCGGCCTCGGTCAGGGTCCGCGGCAGGGG
>JAGVUH010000639.1 GCA_019136395.1 Gammaproteobacteria bacterium | reverse complement strand
GGGCCACGGCCGGGCGGCCCTGACGCTGAACTTCATCCGCGCCCTGTCCGAGGGCGGCTTCGCCGACCTTCACCATCCGGAAAACTGGGACCTGGCCTTCGTCGCCCAGTCACCCAGCGCCCGCGACTACCGTAAGGTCGTCGAGGAACTGGGTGAATCCCTGCGCTTCATGCGCGCGGTGGGCTGCGGGGGGGCCGGGGAACTGGCGCGGGTGCAATTCTTCACCAGCCACGAGGCGCTGCACCTGCTCTACGAACAGGCCCTGACCCGCCAGGTACGGCGCTTCCCGGGCTGGTTCGATCTCAGCACCCACCTGCCCTGGATCGGCTACCGCACCGCCGACCCCGGGGGGGCCCACGTGGAATTCATGCGCGGTATCGCCAATCCCATCGGAGTCAAGGTCGGCGGCGGCGCCACCCCCGACTGGCTGCGCGCCCTGGTGAAGCGGCTCAACCCGGACCGCGAGCACGGGCGCCTGGTGCTGATACACCGCTTTGGCGCCGACCAGATCGCCCGGGAACTGCCGGACATGATCGCGGCGGTGCGCGCGACCGAGATCCCCGTGCTGTGGGTCAGCGACCCCATGCACGGCAACACCGAGACTACCGCCAGCGGCTACAAGACCCGCCGCTTCGACAAGATCCTCGCCGAGCTCAGCCTCGCCTTCGATATTCACCGGGAACTGGGCAGCCGGCTGGGCGGGGTCCATTTCGAACTCACCGGCGATGACGTCACCGAATGCCTGGGCGGCGCACGGGGCCTGGACGAGGTGGGCCTGGAGCGCGCCTACCGCACCCAGGTCGATCCCCGCCTCAACTACGAGCAGGCCCTGGAGATGGCCATGGCCATCGTGCGCAAACTGCGCGCTCCGGCGGCTGGCGCTAAGGGTCCTTGCTAGCCAAGCTCATCGGCCGGGAGACCATCGTCAATGGCTACGGCTTGGGCTACCGGCTGCGGACGGAGGCGGAACCGGGTTCGACCTGAGGGAGACTAACTCGCAACAAAGTGGTGGCTCGGCTGCTTGGTTAGGCATGGGAGGTGCCGTGAAAGCCATAGCGCCTAGGGTTTCCCCGGGGAAATTACTCACTCCATTCCTACCAACTAGACTTAGACCGCCGACTTAACCAACCCCGGAGGAGTGGGATGACTCTAACCGTGAATGTCCATGAAGCCAAGACCCATTTTTCCCGCTTGCTGGAGCAAGCCCATGCTGGGCAGGAGATCATCTTGGCCAAGGCGGGGAAACCCTATGCCCGGCTGGTCCCGCTCGCGCCGAATCCGGGGCGCCGTCAACCCGGCCGTCTTGCGGGTCGTTTGAGCGATGCGTTTTTCGAGCCCCTCCCCGAGGAGGAACTAGCCGCCTGGGAGGAGGGCGCATGAGATTACTGCTCGATACCCACAGCTTACTTTGGTGAGTGACTGACGATCTCCGCCTGCCCGCTAGCGCCCGTGATGCCATCGGGGATGAGGCAAATGCCATCTATGTCAGTTCCGCAAGCGCCTGGGAGATGGCCACCAATTTTTAGCACCTAACCGCCCACGGCCTCCAATGCCTGACGGGCGATCTCCAACTCCTCGTTGGTCGGGATGACCAGCACCGCCACCGGGCTCTCCGACTGGCTGACCCGGCGCTCACCCTGCTCGCGGGCCTGGTTGGCCTCCGCGTCCAGCCGGAGGCCCATCCCCTCCAGACCGGCGCAGGCGCGGGCCCGCACCACCGCGTCGTTCTCGCCGATACCGCCGGTGAAGACCAGGGCGTCCAGACGGCCCAGTTCCACCCAGTAGGCGCCCAGGTACTTGCGCAGGCGGTGGCAGAAGACGTCCAGCGCCAGGGCAGCGGCGGGGTCACCCTGGGCGATGCGGCGGTGGATCTCGCGCATGTCGTTGACGCCGCACAGGCCGAGCAGGCCGCTGCGGCGGTTCAGAAGTTCGTCCAGGGCCGGGATGTCCATGCCCAGGTTATTGGCCAGATAGAAGTGGATGGCGGGGTCCAGGTCGCCGCAACGCGTGCCCATCACCAGGCCCTCCAGGGGCGTCAGGCCCATCGAGGTGTCGATGCTCTCGCCGCCGCGCACCGCCGTGGCGCTGGCGCCATTGCCCAGGTGCAGGGTGATCAGGTTGCAATCCTGGGGGGCCTTGCCCAGCAGGGCGGCGGCGCGGCGGCTGACATAGGCATGGGAGGTGCCGTGAAAGCCATAGCGCCGCACCCGGTGGGCCCGGTACAGGTCCTCTGGCAGGGCATAGCGGTAGGCCGCCGGGGGCATGGTCTGGTGGAAGGCGGTATCGAAGACCGCCACCTGGGGCACCCCGGGGAAGAGATTCAGGGCGACCTCGATGCCCGCAAGATTGGCCGGATTGTGCAGGGGCGCCAGGGGGATCATGTCGCGGATGACGGCCATCACCGCCGCGTCGATCCGGGTCGGCCGGTGGAAGGCCTCCCCCCCATGCACCACCCGATGACCCACGGCGGTCAGATCCCCCTCCCCCGCCAGCACCCCGGAGGCGTGCAACTGGGCAACGATGTGCTCCAGACCCGCACCGTGATTGGCGATGGCCTGGTTGAGGGTGAAGCTTTGCGCTTCCCCACCCGGATCACGCCAGCGGCCGGTGAACTCGCCCCGGGGCTCGCCGATGCGGTTCACCGCCCCCGCCGCCAGGACCCGCCAATCGGCGGTGTGAAAGAGCTGATATTTGATGGATGAACTGCCGGAGTTCAGGACCAGGACCTTCATGGCAAATCCTTATTTTCCCAATCAATTAGAAGCAGTCAGAAGGGGTGTCAGACGGTGGTCTGGGCCTGAATGGCGGTGATGACCACGGTGTTGACGATATCGGCCACCAGACAGCCACGACTCAGGTCGTTCACCGGCTTGTTGAGGCCCTGCAGGACCGGGCCGATGGCGATGGCATCGGCGCTGCGCTGCACCGCCTTGTAGGTGTTGTTGCCGGTGTTGAGGTCGGGGAAGATGAAGACCGTCGCCTGGCCAGCCACCTGGCTGCCGGGCATCTTGGCGCGGGCGACCTCTAGATCCACGGCGGCGTCGTACTGGATTGGGCCCTCCAGCTTGAGATCGGGGCGGCGGGCATGGGCGATGCGCGTCGCCTCCCGGACTTTCTCCACGTCCGCGCCCTTGCCGGACTCGCCGGTGGAATAGGAGAGCATCGCCACCCGGGGCTCGATGCCGAAGGCCGCGGCGGTGGCGGCGGAGGAGATGGCGATGTCGGCCAGTTCCTCGGCGTTGGGGTTGGGGTTGACGGCGCAGTCGCCATAGACCAGCACCCGGTCGGCCAGGCACATGAAGAAGACGCTGGAGACGATCCGCACCCCGGGCTGGGTCTTGATGATCTCGAAGGCGGGGCGAATGGTGTGCTGGGTGGTGTGGACCGCGCCGGAGACCATGCCGTCGGCGTCGCCGTGATAGACCATGGCGGTGCCGAAGTAGCTGACGTCCTGCATCAGGTCCAAGGCCAGCTGCTCCGAAATCCCTTTGTGCCGGCGCAGTTCAAAGTAGGTCCGCCCGTAGCGCTCCCGCTCCGGGGCGGTGACGGGGTCGAGGATGCGGATGCCATTGAGCTTGAGGCCCAGTTCCCGCACC
>JAGVUH010000668.1 GCA_019136395.1 Gammaproteobacteria bacterium | reverse complement strand
ATCCAGCATCATTACATTCATGAGATCGTGTCCACGGTCCATGTCCACCTGGACCATCGCAACTGCCTTGAGGTGATCGTCCTGCGGGGGGGCAGTGCCCGCATCCGCGCCATCGCCGACACCCTCCTGGGGACCAAAGGGGTCAAGCATGGCAAGCTCGTGACCACCACCACCGGGGAGGCGGGGGACAGGGGAGGGGGTCAGCGGCATGGGCATTCCCTTGTCCACCCGCATGGCCCTGGCCAGGATCGGCCGGATCGCCCGCCGGGATGATGAGAGGATTTGGGAATGGAACCAGGACCGTCAAAAGGTCTCCATGATGTCAGTCTGATGAGTCACGACCGGCGCCTGAGCGGCCGGCCGCGACTGTGCAGTGACTGTGGGCTCTGTGACAGTTTTTTGCGGCCGCGCATGGCGGAGACCTGTCTGTTCGTGCATAACCGCATGGCCGAACAGGAACTGCGCCTTCATGGCCGCCGGCGCCAGGCCGGGGACGAGCTGCGCTTTGGCATCTTTCGCGAACAGGCCATCCTGCGCATGAAGGTCCCGGTGGCCGGGGCCCAATGGACCGGCATGGTCACGACCCTGGCGGCCCGCCTGCTGGAGCGTGGTGAGGTCGAGGGGGTGATCCTCACCGGTACCGTCCCGGGGACCCGCTTCCAGCCCCGCCCACTCCTCGCCCGCACCCCTGCGGAGGTGCGGGCTTGCGCCGGCAACAAGCCGAGTCTGTCCCCGCTGCTGGGGGTGCTGGATGAGGCGCGGGCGGCTGGCCTGCGGCGCCTGGCGGTGGTCGGCACCGGCTGTCAGGTCCAGATGCTGCGCCAGGCGGAGTCACTGGGCACGGGGGATTCCTCGGACCTGGGCCCGGGTCTGAGCAAGCTCCTGGACCTGGAGCGTCTGGACCTCATCGGTATCCCGTGCAGCGATAACGTCACCTACCCGGACCAGCAGTTCTTTCTGCGGACCATCTCCCGGTCGCCGGAGACGGTGATCCACTATGAATTCATGCAGGATTTCAGCCTCTGGCTCCACCACGAGGATGGCCATCGGGAGCGGGTCAACTACATCGACTTCCCCATGGACCGGCTGCAGGGGATCTTTCCCTCCGCCTGTCTGTCCTGCTTCGATTACCCCAACGCCCTGGCCGATATCACCATCGGCTATCTGGGCGCGCCCCTGGGCTGGCAATGGGTCCTGGCCAGGACCGCCCGCGGGGTGGAACTCCTGGACTTGTTGCGGCCGGACCTGGAGGCGCGCCCCCTCAGCGCGGCCGGCGATCGGACCCGCGGCATGCCGCGCTTCATCCAGATGCTGGCCCGGCGCCCGGCCCGGCCGCCGAAGCCCGTCCGCGCCCTGATCGCCTTCCTGCAACGCCGTCGTGGTCCCCAAGGCCTGGAGTTCGCCCGCGCCATCATCGAGATGAAGCTGTTGCGCAACTACCGCCATGTGCGGGAAAAATTCCCTGGCCTGGAGGCCAGGATCGTGCCGTATAACGTCTACGAGGCCATCCAGCCCTATGGCGCCGACTATGCCGCCGTCTTTGGTGAACCGCTAGAGCCACCGCGCCGGCAGGGGTGAGTCCCGGTGCCCGATACCGCCGTTGCCTCCGCCCCGCGGCGATCGGCTGGGTGCGACGGAAACCGGGATGCTTTGGGTATAAACTAACGGCGGTATCCGATAACTACGAGGAGGACGAAGGTGATCGAGATCAGACACAAGGCCACCGGCGGTCTGCTGACGACCTTTGAAGGCTCAAGCCTCGCCGGCGCGGACCTGCGTGACATGGACCTGGCGGGGGCGGATCTGGCCGGCATCGACCTGAGCGGGACCAACCTGGAATATAGTGATCTGACCGCCGCCGACCTGGCGGGCGCGCGCCTGGCGGGGGCCAATCTCACCGCCGCACGCCTGGGCGGGTCCAATCTGCGTGGCGCGGATCTGCAGCGGGCCCGGCTGGGCGCGGATAGCACTTCACGGGCGGCGGATATGAGTGGCGCCGATCTGTCCCAGGCGAACCTGACCGGGGCTTATCTGCGCCGGGTGGAGGGCCGTGGCGCCATCCTGCGTCAAGCCTGTCTCGACGGCGCCGATCTGCGCGGCATCGACCTCGCCGGGGCTGATTTGCGTGGGGTGAAGGCGCGCAAGGCCCTTTTCATCCAGGCCAATCTGCGCGAGGCCGATCTGGAGGGGGCGGATCTGCGTGATTCGCATCTCAATGACGCCAACCTGGTCCGGGCCCGGCTGCGGGGCGTCGATCTCTCCAGCCGCCATGAGGAGGGTTTCAGCGTCATCAATCTCGCCAATTTGGAAGGCGCCGATCTCAGCGGGGCCAGGCTGCGCAACATCTCGGCCCAGGATGCCAATCTGCGCAACGCGGATCTCAGCGGGGTCGATTTCACCGCCGCCGTGCTTGGCGGGGCCATCCTGCACCGCGCCAACGTCGCCGATGCCGACTTCACCGACGTGGAACTGGCGAGCGTGACCATGGAATTCGCCAACTTTTCCAAGGCACGGAACGCGGTTATCCCCCCCTACAAGAAGAATCTGCGCTAGGGGAGGGCCTGCCCCTCCACCCCCGGACGCAAGCCGGGTTCGTCTTGCGTTGCTCGACCAGGATCATGCCCAGCGAACTTTTTTCCCGCACCCCGTGTCTTGACGGCGCCGACCCGGAGGCCAAGCGCGCCGAGATCCGGGGTTACTTCCACTCTACCTTCGATCGCTACGAATCCCTCTTCCAGTTGCTGGCCAACGACGAGGAGGCCTATACCCGCAAGCCGATCAGCTTGCGCCATCCCCTGATCTTCTACCTGGGGCACACCGCCACCTTCTTCATCAACAAGTTCGTCCTGGCGGGCCTGGTGACGCGGCGGATCGACGCGCGGCTGGAGTCCATGTTTGCCGTGGGCGTGGACGAGATGAGCTGGGACGACCTGGACGAGGCCCACTATGACTGGCCGCCGGTGGCCCGGGTCTGGGAGTATCGCCGGCAGGTGCGGGAGACGGTGGATCGGGTGATCCGCGAGACTCCCCTGAGCCTGCCCATCGGGTGGGACCATCCCTTCTGGGCGGTGCTGATGGGGATCGAGCATGAGCGGATCCACCTGGAGACCTCCTCGGTGTTGATCCGTCAGCAGCGGCTGGCGCTGGTGCGGCCCCATTCCGACTGGCAACCCTGTCGTCTCAGCGGGCCGGCGCCGGAGAACGGCCTGGTGGACATTCCTGCCGGACGGGTGCGGCTGGGACGGGACTTCAGCGATCCCTGGTATGGTTGGGACAACGAGTACGGTCACCATGAGGCGGAGGTCCCCGCCTTTCGCGCCGCCCGTTATCTGACCAGTAATGGCGAATTCCTGGGCTTCGTCACCGCTGGCGGCTATACCGATGACAGTCTGTGGGATGAGGAGGGTCTGGGCTGGCGTCGCTTCGCCCTGGCGGAGCACCCTAGCTTCTGGGTTCGGGAGGGTAGACATGGCGATCCGGTCGATTCGGGCGGTCTGGGTAGGACCTCCGGAACGGCGGGCGATCGCGAGGTCAAGAGCGCTGGCGGGGAGCAGTCGGCCGGGACCCTGGATACCGCGGGCGGTGGCGCCGGCGGGGACGAGGCCGCCGC
>JAGVUH010000408.1 GCA_019136395.1 Gammaproteobacteria bacterium | reverse complement strand
CAGGCGCCGCGTGCCATAAAGGCAATCCGCCGGGTCCATGGCCTCCGTGACCCCGTCGGTATAGAGGAGCAGGGCATCGCCCGCCGCGAGTCGGCACTGACCCGTGACGTAGCGCAGGTCGGTCAAGGGGCCCGCCACGGGTCCGGCGGGGTGGCTGATCCATTCGACCTCGCCCGTGGCGCGCCGCAGCAGGGGCGGATTGTGCCCGGCGTTGGCGTACTCCACCCGGCCGCTGGTGGTGTGAAAGACGGCGCAGAACAGGGTGACGAACATGCAGGAGTCGTTGGCCTCCGCCAGTTCCTGATTCACCCGGGTGAGGACCCGGCCGGGATCGGCCTCGACCTTGAACTCGGCGCGCAGGAAACTGCGGGTGACGGCCATGAACAAGGCGGCCGGCACCCCCTTGCCGGAGACATCGGCGATGGCGACTACCAGCCGCTCCTCGTCGAGGAAGAAGAAGTCGTAGAAATCGCCCCCCACCTCCCGGGCCGGCTCCATGAAGGCAAAGATGTCCAGGTCCGCCCGCTCCGGAAAGGGCGGGAAGGTCTTGGGGACCAGGTCCATCTGGATGTTGTGGGCGACGGTCAACTCCGCCTTCATGCGCTCCCGGGCGGCGGTGGTCTCCGCCAGATCGGCGATGTACCGCTTGAGGCTGTCGCGCATGATGTGAAAGGCCTGGGTGAGCTGGGCGACCTCGTCCCGACCCCGTGGGGCGGGCAAGGGGGCCTCCAGGTCACCCCCCGCCAGGGTCCGGGCCGCCTCCCCCAGGGCGGTCACCGGGCGGGTGATGGAACTGGCGACCAGCCAGACGGCGACTACCAGGATCAGCAGCCCGGCCGCGCCCAGCAGGGCCTCGTTGCGACTGAATTGCAGGATCTCCGCCTCCAGTTCCTCCTTGGAGATCACCGTGCCCATGGTCCAGTTGACCGTCTTCAGGGGTTGCCAGGCCAGCCAGGTCTCCAGGCCGCCGCGCCAGCTCACCCAGGGGATGAGCCCCTGCTCCCCGGACACCATCCGCTGCCCTATCTGCCGCAGACTGGGGTCGTCGCGGGCCTCGGCGATGCTGAAGACGCTCTCGTTCAAGACCAGTTCCGGCAGGGGATGGGAGATATAGGTACCGTTGTGGGTCATGAGTAGACCGTAGCCCTGCCGGCCTAGGGGCAGCTCGGCCAGGACGCCATCCAGCCAGCTCAGGTCGATATCGCAGGTGACGACCCCGGCGAATACCGGCCCATTCGGGGTCGGGAGATGGATGGGGGCCGAGAAGGTGACCATCTTGACCCCGGTGGTCCATAGATAGGGTTCGCTCCAGATCTCCCGGGCCAGGTAGCGCGGCAGGGCAAACCAATCCTCGCTGATGTGCGCCCCCCGCCCCTGGTCGAGGTCCTCGTATCCCAGGGAGGCGCCGTCACGCCAGACGTAAGGGGCCGCGTCCGGCCAATCGGCGGGCTTCTTGTCCGGCAGCAGGGCCACGGTGGAACCATAGATTTCCGGGTGATCGCGCAGGGCGGAATGCAGCAGTTCCCGCACGGCGCTGAAGGGCAGATTGAGGGACTGGATTTCCAGGCTCAGCGCCAGGCCGCGAATCAAACCCTGGAGGGGTCCCAGGCGGGCGTCGATCATGTCCGCCGAGCCATCCGCCAGGAAGGTGGCACGGCTCCGCGCCTCCACCTCCAGCCGGGTCAGGACGTGGAGATAGTTCCAGACGATCACCGCGATCAGGAGCAGACCGGTGACGCCAACCGTCCAGAGGAGGAGGCGATTGCGGATGCCCATGCCCGGTCCGGGGCTGGCCAGGGGTCCCGGCGCGCCGTCCCTAGTCACGGGTCCGGTCCTCCAGGGGGGCGAAGTGGGCGACGTCGGGCGCCTCCCGCAGCAGGCCCGCGGCCTGAAGGGTCGCGGCGGCCTCCCGAAAGGCCGTCACCTCCAGGCTGCCGGCGACCGCCGGGTCCTCTCCGGGGATGAAGATGCTCTCCAGCAGGTGCCGCAGCATCCATTGCTCATGGGGCAGGTTAGTGGGCACCCGGGCCTGGCGCGCCTCCGCCATCACCACCGCGATGGCCTCCTCGGGGTGCGCCTGGGCGTAACGCCAGCCTTTCAGGGTCGCCTGGCGCAGGGGGGCGAGCAGCTCGGGGTACCGCCCGGCCCAGTCGGCCTCGGCATAGAGCCCGTCCTCGGGGAAGCCCAGACCATAGTCCCGGATCTTGAAGACGCTGACCTGGTCCAGGTCGATGCCGGCCTGAAAGAGCCGATGCAGGTCGTTGTACTCCTTGGCCGCGCAGGCGGCGACCCCCCGCTCCAGAAAGAGATTGATGGAGTAATACTGGGGAATGGGGATGGGCCGGATGTCGTGGAGGGTGAAAAAGGCCTCAAAGATGGAGGATACCCCTTGCCAGTAGCTCACGGGCTTGCCATCCAGATCCTCGACCCGCAGGATGCCCATGTCCTTCCAGCCGATGATCAGGTTGCTGTCACGGCGCACCAATTGCGCGATCTGCACCAGGCGGGGCGCCAGCAGCAGGGCATCGGTGAGGGCGGCCGTCGCCAGTTGCGCCTCACCCGCGGTCAGGATCATCAGGGAGCCACGATCGGTGTTGGCGTGGACAAAGGTCACGTCCAGGCCGGCCTCCCGGTAGTAGCCATGGTCCCGGGCCAGGTAATAGCCGGCGAACTGGCTCTGGGGCTTCCATTGCAGGGCGAGGGTGACCGGGACCAGGTCCGTACCCTCCCGCGCCCCGGCGGCCAGCGGCAGGGCCAGCACCAGGGCGTGCAGAAGCCAGCGGCTCAGACCCAGCCCCAGGCGGTGGAGAAGCGATGGGCAAGCCCCCTCCCCTCGCCCGGCGGCCCCATTCCCGGCGGTCAAGGCATAGCCTCCCGCCGGGGGCCTGATCCGGGTCCGCGACCGGAGCCTGAGATGAGGGGCAGGCTCCACCATGATCGAGGCGCTAAAACCATTGGCGACGAACTGAAGGGCATGCGGGATCGGGGTGAAAAACTGGCCGGGCAGTGTACCAAAACCCGCCTAAACCTGGGCGGCCACCGTCCCGGTGGCCCCGGAAAAATCACCGCCTCCGGGCCGGACAATTGCCAGCCAGGATGGGCTGTGATAGGTTCGCCCCGTCAATCCGCTTCCCTCACAGCTAACTGTTCTGGTGCCCTGATGCTCACTTTCGCCGAAGAATTTCTGCTGCTGGCCCATGATGAAAAGTCGGGTGACTTCGCCGATGTCGCCTTCACCGTCATGAGCGCCGCCCTCGCCGGCGCGGTCCTCATGGACCTGGCCCTGCTCAACCGCATCGACACGGATCCCCAACGCCTGATCCTGATCGACGAGGCCTCGACGGGTGAACCGGTGCTGGATTTCTGTCTGGCGGCCATCGCCGCCAAGCAGGAGAGCATGAGGGCCGACGACTGGGTGGAGGAGCTGTCCCGGCATGGCGAGGACCTGCGCGAGATGGTCCTGAACCGCCTGCTCCAACGGGGCATCCTCAAGCGGCAGGACAAGCGCTTCCTCTGGGTCTTCAATACCCGCGTTTATCCGCTGATCGACGACCGGGAGACGGTCGAGGTCAAGCGCCGCATCTCCAACATCCTCTTCAGCGAAGAGATCCCGGA
>JAGVUH010000571.1 GCA_019136395.1 Gammaproteobacteria bacterium | reverse complement strand
CGGGCGCCAGCCGCGGGCGGGCCCGTTCATGGCGCCCCCGGCGCGGCCAGCGCCGCTCAGGCCGGCCATCCCGCCAGCCGCTGCTGCAGGGTGGCCATGTCGGGCGCATCCTCCAGCACCCCTTCCAGGAAGGCGGCGGCGGCCAGCGGCCAGCGGCCAACGCGGAATGGCGCCGCGTCCGCGGAGCCGGCGGCGGTGATCACCAGTTCCTGCGGCGCCCGCTGCAGCGCGGCATACAGCGGCGCGCCGAACCGTGCGGGCTGGGCAAGGATGGCGTCGACCGCGACCGGGCGGTCGCCCGGCCACACCAGATCGACGCCCGGCCGCACCCACCCAGGCAGGGCGGCGACAAACCGCCAGTCACCCCCCCCGGCCACGCGGCGGGCGGCGGCAAAGGCCGCGGCGGGGGTGGCGGCCTGCACCGGCCAGCAGGCCAGCTGCCGGCACGGCGCGCCATAGCCGATCACGGTAAAGGGTCGGAGTGACATCGGATGCTCCCCTGCAATTAATCGGTAATGCATTGTAGTCCGGCATGGCTCCAGCTGTATAGCGCGCCGTAAACCGACCACCGCCTGCGCGGTCCGGCGGGGCCGAACTGCTCAGTAAGCCCCGTCCAGCACGGCAGAGTCTTCCGTGCAGGAACCAGCCCCCAGCGGCGGGCCGGCGGGTGGTGCCGGCGACGGTGCCCAGTCGGGTGGCAGACGGGTAATCTGAAAGGTATAGAGCGTTAGCGATCGCGCCGTCAAGGGCGGCGGTATTTCCGGCGCCGTCGTCCGGGGGGCGCCAGTACGTCCGTGGTCAGGAACAGCTGGCAGACCAGGGGCAATCCGGCCAGCAGAGGTGCGAATGACATGGGGGAATTCAACCGCAAAACAGGGGTGAGCAATGGCTGCGTACCGCCGGCGTTCCTGTCACCAAAGGTCAGAAACTATTTGCAGCGAAGCGCTTAGCCATACAGTAGCATAGCGTAGGCGTTGCGGCGAACCGCCCGCTGACCTTGCTACAGGAGACCTATGTCCGAGATCATCCACCCCCCCGCGTTTGGCGCGCGCATTGCCTCCCGGCTGGAGAAAACCCAGCTCACCCGGCATGAGCTGGCCAATACGCTCGACGTGACCCTGGCCACTGTCAACCGCTGGTTGAGCGGTGAGACCTGCCAGGCGCGGGCCGCCTTTCTGCCAGCGCTCGCCGAAGTGCTGGAATGCGAACTCCGCTGGCTAACCACCGGGGAAGGCCCGGAGCAAGGCGACGACGCCCTGAGTCCCAATCGCCACGCCGTGATCCGCGAAGCGTATGCCCTGGCGGAAAACAAACTCACCGCCTTGCTGTTCCTGATCGATGGTCTGAAAAGTTCGGAAAGTGACGAGCTGGTGGCCGTCCAATTGGCGCTCGATGACGATGAGCGCGCGATCATCCATCACCTGCGGCGCGCCCCCCCGCCCCTCCGCCCCCTGCTGCGGCAGCTGAGCGCGCTGAGCGCCGCGTCCGGGCGCGAGCACCCGAGCTGAACCACGGCGCGTCCGCCCCCTCCCCTGCCAGCGTTCCCTCTGCCCCCTGATACCGCCCTCAAACACCACGCCCTGCTCGCCGCCCTCGTCGCTACCCAGACCCTGTGCTGGCTGCCGCTCCTGAGCAGCTGGTGGCTGGCCCTCGCGCCCCCCGCCGGCGCTAAGCGCCCCCCTCAGCCAAAATCCGCGCCCGGGAACGTGGCAAGGTAGTTCTCGAACTTGGTGTATTGACCGAGGAAGGTCAGGCGGCGCGGTGCCGATCGGTCCGTTGCGCTGCTTGGCAATGATGATCTCCGCCGTCCCCTTGTCCTTGCTGTTCTCGTCGTAGACCTCGTCGCGGTAGATGAACAGGATCAGATCGGCGTCCTGTTCGATCGCGCCGGAGTTGTGGCTGACGACATCATCCGCCAGCCAGCTTTCCGGGCCGGGCACGCTCAGGTCGTAGACCTCCGCCACGCCGGCCGGGACGCAGGCCAGCAGCCGCGTCCAGGTCAGGACGGCGGCCGGCCCGTGGGCCACAGCGCCAACCGGTCGCCGGGGCGCAGGGTGGCCACCCGCTGCCAGCCCGCCGGCCCATACAGCCAGTGCTGCGGCGTGCAGCGCAGGCGTTGCCCGGAGGCGAAGTGCAGTTCGACCACCGGCCGCCACCCCACCGCCCACACCCGGTCCGCCACCGCGGTGATCAGCCGGCCGTCGGCCGCGAGGGAATACACCGTGGGCGTGTGCCCCACCAGGGCCCGGATCGGCTGGCGGCGGCCATCCGCCAGCACCACCCGCGTCTCGCCGGTCACGCACTCACGCAGGTCAGACATCACCGGCCGCTTGCTGGTGCGCTGTTCCAGGCCGCGATTGAGCTGCGACAGGGCGATCACCGGCACATGGAGTTCCTTGGCCATGGCCTTGAGCGCGCGGGAGATGGTGGCGATCTCGGTGGCGCGGTTCTCCTGGTTGCCGGGCACCTGCATCAGTTGCAGGTAGTCGATGACGATCAGCGCCAGATCGCCGTGTTCGCGCTTGAGCCACCGCGCCCGGGCGCGGATCTCGGTGGGCGACAGGGCGGCGGTGTCGTCGATGAACAGCGGCAGGTCGGCCAGCCACTGCACGGCATGGGTCAGGCGCGGCCACTCGTCATCCTCCAGCTTGCCGGTGCGCACGCGATGCTGGTCGATGCGGCCGAGGGAGGAAATCAGGCGCAGCGCCAGGGAATCGCCGGGCATCTCCATGCTGAAGATGGCCACCGGCCGCTGGACCTGCAGGGCGACGTACTCCGCCATGTTCATGGCGAAGCTGGTGTTATGGACGTAGATGTCGTTGGCGACGAAATTGTGCGTCACGGGGATGGTCAGGTCGTACACCGGCTGCACCCCGCGGCAGCTGATGGCGGTGATCGCGTCCCAGCCCACTGCCGGGAGGGCGGGCGCCGGCGCGTTGTCGCGGCAAACGGCGCGCCAGCGGCGCTGGGCGCCGGGCGTGGCGAGGGTCAGCCGCCAGGTTCCGGGCGCAGCGGGGTCCGCGCGGCGCAGGCTCGCCACGAGGCCAAAGCGCAGCAGCAGGTGCTGCAGGCGGCGCCCGCGGGCGGCGCTGGCCGGGGCATAGGTGAGCGGGGTGATGGCGGCTCCCGCGCCCTCGGCGGCAAACAGGGTGTGCAGAAACAGCGCCAGCTGGTGCGCGGCAGGGTCAGGCTGGCGTCGGGCCAGGGCGCGGCCGCCCCCCGCGCCGGGTCGCGATCGAGGGCGGCCTGCGCCTGGGCCAGCGCGATCACCGTCGCCTCCGGCAGGGCGGCGGCGCCAAACACCGGCAACGCCCCGGGCACGGCGATGGCCTGGACCGGGCGCAGTGCCGCCAGCGGTTGCCAGCCGGCGGGGGTGAGGAAGGGATGGCTGGCGGTGGTCTCAATCTGCCGCCCCAGGGCGGTGGTGACGCGAAACATCGGCTTCTGACCGTCGGCGACATAGGCCGTGGGGGTGATGAAGCGCAGTTGCCCGTCAGGGTACAGGGTGAGCAGCCGCGCCGCGCGCGACTGCACCAGGGTCTCGATCCGCGCCAGGCGGCCGTCCGCCAGCAGGATCTCGCTGTCGGCCTGCAGGCATTTCCCCATCGACGGCCGGCCGGCGACGATGATCAGGTCCGCCGGCTGCAGGCCGGAGGTCATCTCGTCGAGGTCGTTGAACCCGGTCGGCAGGCCGGTGATCGGTTCATTGCGCGCGAACAGGGTCTCGATCCGATCCACCGCGGAGCTCAGCAGGACGCGCAACGGCGTGAAGCCGCCGCCGCGCTGCGCCTGTTCGGCGATGGCGAAGACCCGCCGTTCCGCCTCGTCCAGCAACGCCCGCACGTCGCGGGCTGCAGGGCGATATCGCTGATCCCGGCGCCGACGCTGATCAGCTGGTGGCGCACCGAGTGCTCGCGCACGAGGGTGGCGTAGGCCTTGACGTTGGCCGCGCTGCCGGTGGCGTGGACGACCTGGCCCAGATACGGCAACCCGCCGGCATCCGCCAGGCGTCCGTCCCGTTCCAGCCATTCCGACAGGGTGACGATATCGCGGGGGCAATCGTGCGCCGCCAGGTCGCGCAGGGCGGCAAAAATCAGCCGGTGCTCCCGGACATAAAAATCCGGCTCGGCGACCAGGTCCGCCACCGTGTCCCAGGCCTGCTCCTCGCGCATCAGCCCGCTTAACAGCGCCTGTTCCGCCGGCAGCGAGTACGGCGGGACGCTGAGGCCGGCATCCGACGCGGCACCGGCAGCGGCCGGGGGCAAGGGCGGCATAGCGGATAAATCTGCCATGATTAAATTGCTTATTCTTAGTCGGTAATGTTATTGAATACGGGATCGTTAGCCCGCCCGCGGGTGGAGGGATGACCGGAGGGGGCGGGAGCGTCCAGCCATCTCGTTGCGGTGAAAAGCGGGGAATCGTCGGACATGCACCGCGCATTTCCGCCAACAAACCCGCCGCGCGCGGCGAGACTATTACCCGGTCGCACCCCCCCGCAGTTTGACGCAGGGGCCGGGTGCCGTATTCCCCCCGCGCGCGGGGGCTCATATTACCCGAATTGCAGGCGAATTATGCCGGTTGTGCGCCCGTCGCTCGCCCCGTCCCCCGGGGATACTATCCGCCCCCTGTCGCGCCCGTCCCCCGCGGCGTGCGCCGCCCGCGTACGCGCCCTGGCCACCGCGCTGGAAAGCCCGCCGTTTGCCGCGGCGTTCGTCGACGCCTACATCCGCGACACCGGCTTCACCTGGCGGGAGGTGTGGGCGCGGGAGATTGCCACGCCGGCGCGGCTGCTGCGACTGCAGGCCGAGCAAACAGCGGGGGAAACCGGCCGCCTGCCGGTCGGCCAGGTCGCGGTGATGATGCCCAAGAACAGCCTGGGCCTGACCTTGGCCAAGGCCGTGGCCAGCGCCTATCTGGCGGGCAATACCACCGTGGTCTACCTGCCGCGGCAATTGACGGCCAGCGCCCCGTTGTACGCCAGCCTGCTGCGTGAGCAGTTAGGGTCCACGCAGGTGCGGATCGCCCACGGTGACGCCGGGGCGCGATTCCTGGAAATGCAGCTCGCCCAGCCGGCGTGTGCGGCGGTGGTGATCTACGGCGACGACACCTGGATCGAGACCTATGTGCCTCTGGCGCGGGCGCACGGGAAGAAGCTTATCTTTGAAGGGCCGGGGAATGATCCGCTCATTGTCTGGCCGGGAGCGGATCTGGATCAGGCGGTCGACGGCGCGGTACGTGGCGGGCTGAATAACGGCGGGCAATCCTGCTCCGCGTTGGAGCGGTTCTTCGTCCATGTCGAGCTGTACGAGGACTTCACCCGGCGCCTGATCGACCGGCTGGCGGCGCTGCGGCTGGGGTCGCCCTTCGATCCGGCGACCGCGGTGGGCCCGCTCGCGAGCCCGCGCGTCTGGGGGCGCCTGCACGCGCAGTTGCGCGCCAGTGTCGCGCGGGGTGCGCGGGTGCGCTGGGGGGGGAGCAGTCTCTTCGAGCCCGTGACCGGCAGGCCGCTACTGCAGCCCGCCGTGCTCACCGGGTGTCGCCCCGACATGCCGGTGGTGCGCGACGAAACCTTCGGCCCCGTCTTCCCGCTCCTGGCCTTTGCCGAGGCCGACGGGTTGCTCGCCGCGCTCGACGCCACGGCCTATGGCCTCAATACCGCGGCGCACGGACCGCTCCCCCCCGCCGTGCAGGACTACCTCCTGGCCACGCACCGCAACGTCTACTGGGATTCCACGGCGGTCTGCCCGCACAACCTCCCCACCCGGCTGACGGATGGCGGCTACAAGCGCTCCGGTCTGCTGTGGGATTTCTGGCCGGGCGCCGACCCGCGGGACGCGCCGCGGAGCGGCCGGCGGAACCTGTTTCTGGAACTGAGTCACCCGGTCGGCAGTGACCGGCCCCACCCCCTGGAGCGCTGACCATGCCGCCCCCGCGCCTGCCGCCCCTCCCCCTGGACCCGTTGCCGCCGGCGTGTGGCGCCTGGCTGGACGCGCTCCCCCGCAACGCCCTGGTCGGCCGCCTGGCGCCGGTCAATGTGCTGGGCACGCTGCTGTACGCGCCGACGGTGTTGCCGGATTTCCTGCGCTACTGGAGCGCGGCCAAGACCCAGCTGACGCTGAGTTTCCGCGAACAGGAACTGGTCATCCTGCGGCTTGCCGTGCTGCACCGCTGCGATTACATCTGGCGCCACCATGTGCCGGTCGCCGCGGAGTACGGGGTCACGGCGGTCGAACGTGCCGCCCTGCGCGCCGGCCCGGCGCCCGGCGACTTCCCGCCCCGCGAAACCGCGCTGCTGGCCCTGACCACAGTCTTCCAGCGGGCGGGCGCCGTGGAGGACGCCGGCTGGGCGCGGGCGGCCGCCGACCTGACCGCGGCGGACATCGTCGGCCTGATCCACCTGGTGGCGCAGTATCAGGTGTTCGCCCTGGTGAATAACGTGCTGCGGGTGCCCCTGGAGCCCGCCCTCCGGCCCCTGGAGGGGCTGGACGCCGCCGCCTGACCCGGCCGCGGCCGCCCCCGCCGCCCTAGGCGCCGCCGCCCGCCGCCCGGGCGCGCTGGGCGGCGCGCAGCGTCTGGGCGAGACGGGCCAGGCTGGCGGCCAGGGGGTCGTCGGGTTGCCCGGCGGCGAGGGCCTCCAGCTGGTCGGTCACCGCCGGCCCGGGCACGGTGAGTCGCGCCCGCGGCGCGGCGGCGGGCGTCAGCTCCGCGCCCGCCGCCCGCAGGGGCGTCGGCGGCAGCACCCGCACCTGGACCTTGGTCAGCGGCGCGCCGCGCTGGGCATACGCCGCCAGCAGCGGCGGGACGGCAAAGCGCAGCCGCGCCGCCCACACGCTCGCCTCGGTGGTGAGGGTCAGCCGCTCCCCCTCGCGGGTCGCGCCGACGCAATGCGCCCGCAGCTCCGCCGGCAGCAGCGCCCGCACCTCCGCCAGCAGCCGGTCACGCTGGCGTAACCCGGCGCCGAGCGCCGCGCAAGGCGCGCCCTGCCGGAGGAGGGTGCCGATCGAGGAGGGGGATGCCATCTGCCTGCCTGCCGCGCGCCCGGCGCGGAAAGAACCGTTTTGCCCTGCACCATGCCGGGCAAAAACGCCCGCCCGGCCGGATAAGCTTACACCCGCGGCCCGTCAGCGGAAACCGCGCCGACCGCGCCCGGGGCGAGCGGGGCCGGCGTGGCGCCCGGTGACGGGCCGCCTCCCCCGCCCCCGCTCGCGCTGTGCGCAGGATCGCCGTCATGTCCGCCTGGTCTCCCCGTTGGTGCCCGTCCCGCCGGTCCGCCGCCCTCACCCTGCTGGCGACCGTCCTGCTGCTGACGGTCGCGCCCGGCCGCGCCGCGCCCCCGGCGGCGCCTGACGCCGGCCCCGCACCCTATCCGGCGGACTTTGATCCCTTCCTGGCCCTGCCGACGCCGCCGCCCTGGGCGGCGCAGGCGACGTTCAGCGCCGACGCCGCGGCCCTCGCCGACCGCCTCGCCACGCAGGACCGGGTGTGGGCGCGGGTCGACCTGCGGGTCCCCACCCCGGATCTCGACCGGCTGACCCCGGCGCAACGTCAGGCCTGGCAGGCTGCCCTGGCCCTGGATGCCGCCGCCCTGGCCGCGCTGCGCGCCGCGCCGCAGGTCGCCGCCGTCGAGGCCCTGCCGCCGGTCGTCCGCGCCGTTGCCGACCCGCCCCCCCCCTGAGATCCGCCGCCCCGATGAGTATCTGGTCGTTTTCCCGCCGCAGGTCTTCAGCGCCGCCGGGCGCGCCGCCGGCCAGACCGGGGCCGAGGTCGCCCGCCTCGCGGCGCTGCTCGCCGCTCAGCACCAGGGCCAGGTGGTCCATCACTGGGGGCATGCCCTGGCCGGGGTCGGCCTGCGCCTGAGCGCCGCGGCGGCCACCGCCCTGGCCGCGGACCCGCGCGTCGCCCATCTCGAGCCCAACCAGCGCCTGCAGGTCCACGCGGTGCAGGTCGCGCCGCCGTGGGGGCTCGACCGCAGCGACCAGCGGGCGCTGCCGCTCAACCAGGCCTGCGAATACACGCCGACGGATGCGGACGGGGTCACCGTCTATATCATCGACACCGGCATTCGCCTCAGCCATGCGGACTTTGCCGGTCGCGCCAGCTGGGGCGCCAACCTGATCGACGACCGCGACAGCGACTGTCACGGGCACGGCACCCATGTCGCCGGCACGGTGGCCGGCACGACCTATGGCGTGGCCAAGGGCGCGCACCTGGTCGCGGTCAAGGTGCTGGATGCCCCGGCAGCGGCACCCTGTGGTCGGTGCTTGGCGGGCTGGATTGGGTCATCGCCCAGCACCGCGTCCCCGCCGTGGTCAACATGAGTCTCGGCAGCTACCTGTCCCCGGCGCTCAATGAGGCGGTGGCCACCGCCGTCGCCGCCGGCCTGACGGTGGTGGTGGCGGCGGGCAATGACAACGCCGATGCCTGCCAGTACTCCCCCGCCGCCGCGCCCGCCGCCCTCACCGTCGGCGCTACCGGGCCGACGGATGCCCGGGCGGCGTTTTCCAACGATGGCGCCTGTGTCGACCTCCTCGCCCCGGGGGTGAACATTCCCTCCGCCGGCGCCGGGGGCGATAGCGCCACGGCCACCCTGAGCGGCACCTCGATGGCCACACCGCACGTCGCCGGCGCGGCGGCGCTGGTGCTCGGCCGTCAGCCGGGGGCCACGCCGGCGGCCGTGGCGGAGGCGCTCACCGGGCGGGCCACGGCGGACGTGCTCAGCGGCCTGGGCGCCGGGACCCCGAACCGCTTGCTGTATGCCGACGCCGGGGAGCGCCGGCCGCTAACCGTCATATAGTTTTCCCCCGCTCTTTTCAGGAAATAATTAAATAATATTCAATAACTTGAAAAAATATTAACCTGTGGAATCAGGCGAAATGCTCCCATGGGTAACTTAATGGGTAACGGCGGCGGGGGTTAAGGATTGTTATGTTAATAGGTTTGTAGGGGGTCCAGAAACAGCACCTCTTGGAGGAGCATGAAGATCAGGCGTCGGTGGCCTGGGCCGGGACTGCAATCCCGGCGGACGGCCTCATCTTTCCCCCCGGTTCGGATGGTCGTCAATCCCCCGCCAGCCAAAACCCCGATAGCCCATTAGGGACCCCGGCTTGGACCGGGGCATCAACCCCAAGCGCACGTTTAGAGGGTTTCGCGCACGCGCACGCTCTCGCTCTCTCGCTCTCTGCGATCTCTATGCACTCTCGGCTTATTGTGCCCCCCCCGAGTGGTGGAGGACCGTATCCATGGCGCTCCTACGCTCACGGACCAGGGGAATAGGTGGAGAAGTCCGCCAAATTGCGCGTAGCAACGCGCAAAACCTGGGCAAAAAAAAACCGGGCTTTCGCCCGGCTCGCGGTTATCCCCTGGTGGTTACAGGTCCCAGAAGCTCGGCTTCTTCACTGGCCGAGGCATCTCCTTGATGCGCTCCCCGAACATTCGGGCCGAGTCGCGCATCAGCTTAAAGTGCTTCCAGGACCAGGGGCACCGCCAGGCAATGATGGCGCTAAGGTTGCGCTGCATCGCCTCGCGGTCATCGAAATACCTCTCCCAGGTATTGCGGATCACTCCGCCCATCTCCAGCACGTCGTCCGGCGTGGTCAGGACTGGCCAGGTCCGGCACATATAGTCGGCGTAGTCTGTCTTCTTCATGGCTGCTCTCCTATGGTTACTCGGACCTTTTGGCCGAGGGGGGTGATCCCGAGGACCGCCGCCCCCTGCCACTCCCAGGCCCGGGGCTGCCGGGCCACGCAGGCGCGGATTGCGCCCACGGCGTCCCCGGCTCCCTCCACCCAACGGCCAATGTGCCGGCGGCGACCGCTGGCGGTCCAGGTCTCGGCGTGTAGCCTTATCGGCCAAATCATCTTCTTCATGGCTGCTCTCCCAGGTTACAGGTCACGGAATAGGTCTCGCTGGCCAAGGGCGGCAAGCTCGTCCACCAGGCGGGGCGATCCGGTTAGATGGAAGGAAAGGAGGAGCGCGTCACCTTGCGCCTTGCGCTCCTCCTCGCGCTCCCGGTCGCGCCGGGCGGCCTCGGCGGCTGCCCGGGATTTCAGGTCTCGTTCGGTGTAGGCGGTCAACATGACGGCTCTCCTAATGGGCGCGGGCAATCGCGGATTTCCGCAGGGCCGACGCGATCTTGCCCAGATCCCGTCGGGCCAGCTCCAGCAGATCCGCCAGGCGCAGGCAACTCGGCGGGTCCAGGGTCGCGGCGGCCGGAACACCCCCCTCGTCATCGAAGCACTTCCTGACCAGGGCCAAGGTCCGCTCGACTCCCTCCTCCAGGGTGGCGTGGCGCTTCAGGTCTTGAGGTGACGGCGGGGCGGGCGGGGCGAACATCTCCTGTTGCTTCTCCGCCTCCGCCAGGGCAAACGCGGCATCCCGCAGTTTCTTATACGTGTCGCACTTGTCGTCCCGGATCAGGGCGAACAGCCGGTCCTGGAGATGCGGCGGCAGACGGCTCATCTCATACGCCTGGGCATTCGACAGCACCCGCTTGCGCAGCAGGTCCTGGTACTCCTCCCGCAGGTTCAAAAGGGTCGTCCGCTCGAAGATCCGGAACACCTGTTTCATCCCCAAGCGCTTGGCCAGGTCCTCGGCGGCGATCCCCTGGTCCAGCATGCGCTGGAAAGCGGCGGCCTCCTCCAGCGGGGTGATATCCGCGCGCTGGAGGTTCTCCACGATCGCCTGGATGCCCAGGGTCACGTCGTCCAGTTCCTCGGCGCTCACGACATCGGCGCGGATGGTCTTGATCCCGGCGATTTCATGGGCGCGCAGGCGGCGCTCCCCGCACACGACCATAAACCGGCCCGCGCCATCCGGCCGGACCTTGATCGGTTGCAGGAGCCCTTCCCGCTGGATCGACTCCGCCAACTCGGTCAGCTTGGCCGGGTCGAAATACTTCCGCGGTTGCTCGGGGTTGCCGTAGACGCGGCTCACGGACAGGTTTCTAATCATGGCGGCTCTCCTCACTCGGGCTTGTTCTCGTTCAACCACTTCGCGGCGGCCAGGGACGCGGCGCTCCCGTCGTGCTTGTCCGGGTGCACCAACTGCATCAGGAGTCGCCAGGTCGGCTTGGGAATGGCGCAGGCGGTGGGCGGAATGTGGCGGTTTAAGCGCTCCCAGCGCAGGCGGGTGGCCTCCTCCTTCAGCCGGAGGATCTCGCCGCTCTGGTCGGCGATCTTGCGCTCCAGGTTAAGCACGTCGTACTTGGCCTGTTGCGTGACGCGCGCCAGGTCCTCCCGGGCGGCTGTCAACTCCCGACGCAGACGGTTAACCTGCTCCTCACCGGCGGACATCGCCGGCAGCGCGTCCAGGTGCAGACCCCGGGCGCCAAACAAGTCGGCTTGGGCCGGGTTAAAGGTCGTTCTCATGGCTGCTCTCCCGAAACTCGCGCCTTCTCAAAGGGTTAGGCGATTCCCCTACTTAAAGTGTACCTCCCGGTCGGGCTTGCGCAAGGGTAAAAGCGCGCAAAATCAGCGATTTGGAAAACGGGGGCGGGACGCGCGCCAGGTCCCGAGGGGGGGCGAGTGAACAGGGGCCAGGACCGGCCAGGACGCTCTCTGGCGCGCGGGCGGGGCTGAGCGATGGGGTTTTCGATGGCATAGGGCGGGAGCGGCCCGGCGGGGCGGAGACGGGCAAAAAAAAAGGGGGCCTCGCGGCCCCCCCTCGGGTTATGCCGTCACATCTCGATGAAATAATGATGGTCTTCCTCGCAGTACCCGCCGCCGCTGGTCAGGTCGCGCCCGACCCAATCCCAATCGACATAGCCGAGCAGGCGCTGGATCGTGGCGTCCTTGCTCTCGAATGTCCCGTTCTCGGCCTCCAGCTCCATGGCAAAGTCGGCGGGCCGGTCAAAGGTCCCGACATACGCCTCCGAAATGTGCTCGGGGCTGATCCCCAGGGCGGCCCCGGCCTCGAACACCTCCAGCGGGAGGCGGCTCTCAGTGAACGCCTCACGCCAGGTCCAGAAGTCCGCGGACAGGTCCCACTCCCCGACGTATTCCCGGGGCACCCCCTCGAAGTCCGCCACGATCCACTCCTCGCACAGGTGGCCGGTCTGCTCGGTCAGCTCCTCCAGCCACTTGGCCCGGGCGGCGGCAAAGTCCTCCTGGTCGGCGTAGTCGTCCAGGTCAAACGTCTTCGGCACCAAACGCCCGTCGTTATAGGCGGACAACTCGTAGAAGGTAATCGTCGTGCTCATGGCTGCTCTCCCGAAACTTGCGCCTTCTCAAAGGGTTAGGCGATTCCCCTGCTTAAAGTGTACCTCCCGGCCAGGCTTGCGCAAGGGGAATCTCGCGATATTTCAGCGGCTTACACTTGACAGGGAAAAGCCCCAGGGGCGGCTTTAGGGGCAAAAAAAAGGGGCCTCGCGGCCCCCGCTCTCGGTTCGGTGTCTGGCTCGGGTCACCTCACAGCAGCCCGCGCTCAGCGAAACTGGTCACGTCCCGACCCACGATTAGGTGATCCAGGACGCGGATTTCCATCAGGCTCAGCGCGTCCTTCAGGCGCGCCGTGATTCGCAGGTCCGCCTGGCTTGGGTCAGTCTCGCCCGACGGATGATTGTGGGCCAAGATGACCGCCGCCGCGTTGACCTCAAGGGCAGCCTTGACCACCTCACGCGGATACACGGCCGCCTGGTCCACGGTCCCGTGAAACATCTCGCGAAACTCGATCAAAGTGTTACGGTTATCCAAGAACATGACAGCGAAGCACTCGCTTTCACGTCCTGCCATCTTCACGGACAGGTACTCGCGCACCGCCTGCGGAGAAGTGAAGACGCTCCCGCGACCGTAGATGTAACCGATCGCGCTCTTGGCGGCCGCCAGGATCTCCTTCGGAGTCGCGGCCCTGTACTCGCCGCACTCGTCCAGGACCATCAACTTCGCGGTGGAAATGGCGCTCTTCTTCATGGCTGCTCTCCGAAACTCTCGCCTTCTCAGAGGGTTAGGCGGTTCCCCTACTTTGAGGATACCCGCCAACCTCGCTTTGGCAAGGGTTTCTGCGCAAAATAGTTCAACGCGATCAAGCGCTTAGATGAGCACGCCCGGAGAAGTGAGGACGACGGTCAGGCATGGGTCTAGGACGCGCCAGGACGGGCCTGGACGCGCGGGGGCGTCGGAGCGATAGGGTTAGATGGCGAAGGCCAGGAACGTCTTGGCGGGGCGGGGGCGGCTTGCCTGGGGCTGCGCTGGGCAGGATGAAAGGGCGGCGACTCCCATAAAAAAAGGGGCCTCGCGGCCCCTTTTGATTACCTGGAATCGGTTACTCTTCGGCTTCTGGCTCGAACATCTCGTCCAGCTTCTCGACGCACGCCAGGACCTCGAACTCGTCGAACGGGTCACCGACCCCGATCTCCTGCAGAATCCGGGCGCAGGTCAGGATGAGTTCCCGGCGGCACTCGCGCTCCTCGCACTCATTAAAGCTCTGGTCCTCGGGGTTCAAGGTAGCGAGATTCGCGAAACAATCGCCAAGGTCGCGCAAGGTATTTTGAAATCGGCAATAGGGCATGTTCATCGCGGCTCTCCGGAACTCGCGCTTATTCAAAGGGTTAAGCGCTTCCCCTACTTAAAGGATACCCGCGGGCCTGGCTTGCGCAAGGGTTTCTGCTTAAAAAGACTCCACTTTTCAACCGCCTATCCAGGCGCGTCGAACCAAAGTGGAGAAGAGCGCCAGCATAGGGCCAGGACCTCCCAGGACGGGCCAGGACGCGCTGGCGGGGCGGACCGATAGGATTGGATTGGATAGGGCGGGAACGGCCTGGCGGGGCGGGGCGGCGCCCAGCGCCTCACCTCGGCACGGCACCTGGTCCTGGATGCCCAGGATGACCCGGTCAGGAGCCGAGAGCTTGGCGCTGCGCCTCACCTCCGCACGGCTCTTCGCCGCTCATCTCACGGCTCCTCACCTCGGCTCGGCGCCCGTCACCTCGCCCTGGATGGCGAGGGCAGGCGTCGCGAGCGGGACGCTGGTCTTCGCGGCTCCCAGCGGCTCGCCTGGCTCCTTACGGCGTCCGGCTCAGCGCGCCGCTTGCCGCTCACAACACGTCTAAGCGGTTGATTGGATTGAGCTATGCGCTATGCCTATGATTTTGGGGTCCTTCCGGGCACCTCTGCGCCGGGAGGTTGCCGGCCGCCCGGCCTGGCCCTAGGCGTAGCTTCTTCATTTCGTTTCTGTTTCAAGGGGATTGTCGGGTACGCTGGGGGGGGATAACCGGGTGTACGGGGCTGTTCGGCGGGCGCTGTTTGTCCGGGGACTAATTGTTCAGGAGGCCGAAATGGCCCTGGCTATAATCCAGATCCATTCGCCTTCCATAGGGCCAAGTCCGTGGCAGCCTTCAACCTCTCGCCGCCGATGCTCAAGGAAAAGGACATCCAGGCCGCGATCCTGGACTACCTCCAGTGGGATCAGCGGGTGCAATGGGCAGCACGCTTCAACGTCGGCGCCAGTCCGTCCGAGTACGTGGATAAGCAGGGGCGGCGCAAACGCTACTTCGTGCGCTGGGCGCCCACGGGGACCCCGGATATCCTCGGCATGCTCAAGGGTGGCTGTCTGCTAGGGATCGAGTGCAAGCGCCCCGATGGCCGGGTGCGCCCCGCGCAACGCGCCTTTCTGGACGCCATCGCGGACGGCCAGGGCCTGGCGATCGTCGCCCGGTCGGTGGGGGATGTGATCCGCGACCTCGACCGGTTCTGTCAGGCCCGGGGCGCGTCATGATCCACATCGAGATCGACGCCAGCGAAGTCTTCGATGTGCTGCGCAGACTGGAGGTGAATCTGAAGCCGGCGGTCGCTGCGGGCATGACCCGCACCATGCGGGCGGTGGAGCAGCATGAGATCAAGGCCATGGAGGATCAGATCGACCGTCCTACCCCCTTCACGCTGGACAGCCTCTGGCTTCAGCCTGCCACGGCCAGCAAACTGGAGGTGACCCTGGGGATCAAGCCCATTGCGAGCAAGTATCTCACCCGGCCGATCCTGGGGGGCGACGTGAACAACACCCTGGTCCCGGTGCTGGCCAACGAGAAGCTCAACCAGTACGGCAACATCGTCGCCAAGCGCAAGGGCATGAAGTACCTGGCGCGGCACCGGAAGAAGTCCTTTGTCGCCACGATCAAGGGGACCCTGGCGGTGTGGCAGCGCATTGACCGCACCCAGGTCCGCGCCCTGATCTACAAGGACCCGGATGCCCCGCGCCAGAAGCGCTGGACGTTCTACGAAACCGGGGAGAAGGTGATCCAGTCCCGCGTGCTGCGGGACATCCATACCGCCATCAAGAAGGCCCTGGGCTAAAACAGCTCGGCTTGGACGTGGGTCGGGGCTTGAGTTAGGGTGGGAACCGGGGATTGGCTTGGGGCGGTCCCTAACTCGGGGACCGCGACGCCCAGGCGGTCTTGGAACCAGTCGGCCACCAGGCGGCGGTGGCACCAGTTGGTCGGGGTGAAGGGCGGGCGCTCCCAGCAGAGAAGGACGGGCTCCTGATCCCCGGCCAGGCGGTGCAGATCGTCCCAGACCTGCTGGGGATCGAGGGCATTGAGGATGGCGGCGTAACGGGGCAAATAGAGCGCCTGACTCATTTTGAGCATATCGGCATCCGGGGCCAACGCGCGGTATTGGCGGAAGCCCGCGGGGGTACCGCGGGGGGCATAGCGGGCGATGGAGATCCGGCCGGGTCCGGTGTAGGTGAAGAAACTGGCGGTTTTCATGGTTGCTCTCCCTGGCAAGGGGTGATGATTTAATTATACGGCAACCACTTGTTTTCGCTCAGTTAATAGTAATTCTCCAGGCTATTGGGTTCGGATAAATGGCATTGGTGTAAAGCGACTGGCCGCTCGTCGCATCGTTCGCTTACCTATAGCTGGTTCCACCTTCTCCATGTGGCTGTGCACGCGGTGGCTACCGACCGAATTGTCCCCGCGGGGGTCATTCCCATCGCACGTTATCGGCGCAGCCAGTCTTGGCCCCAACGGTCACCTACCTCATCACCCGGCAGCCCGTGGTGAAGGAAGCGGTTCTCACGTCCCATCCTGTCGCATCCCTCCGCCACCATGGTCCCTTCCGTCACCCGACCTTCCGGAACGACCATGCCGTACCTGTCCAGAATCGCCGCCCATTTCAATCAACGCTTCGTCCATTGGGGCATCCAACTCCCACCGGCGGACCTCGCCCAGCGCCGCCGGGGCCAGCTCAGCCAGTCCGGCTGGTGCATCTGGTACCTGTTCGACGCCGATGAGCAAGGTGACTACCTCGACTACTACGCCCACCACCCCGTCAGTGGCGACGAGCACCGCCGGCTGCGCGCCAACGGCGGGCGGGAGTGCCTGCCCGCCCTCCAGTGGCCGGACCCGGACCGGGACGACCCGGCGGAGACCCCTTGCGAATCTCGAGCCTGGCAAGCCGAGAACCGACGCATCGCCGCCCTGCTGACGGCCAAGGGCTTTGGCATCCCGGCCGGCGCGCCCGGGGTCCCGGTCCGCACCCGGGGCCGCCCCCTCCACCCCTCCCCGTGAGGCGTGCGCCCGGCCGGGGCTGGTCACCGGGGCGCACCCCAGGACCAGCCGGGTCCTTTGCTATGATCCCTCGTCACCCGTCCCGCTCACCCTGCCGCCTACCCGGGAGCCGCCCATGATCGACACCCTGCTGCGCCAATGGACCCTGTTGCGCCTATTGCCTCGCCATCCACGGCGGCTGGAGCCCGCCCGCCTCAAGGACAAACTCGACGCCATGGGCATCGCGGTGACCCTGCGCACCGTCCAGCGCGATCTCAACGCCCTGGCGGCGGTCTTTCCCCTGGAGGCCTCGGCGGGCAAGCCCCAGGGCTGGTGCTGGTGCCAGGGCGCCCGCCAGCTCGATCTGCCGAGCATGGACCCCCATGCCGCCCTGACCTTCCACCTGGTCGAGCAACACCTGCGCACCCTGCTGCCGCCGGCGACCCTGGCCGACCTGGCGCCCTGGTTCGAGGCCGCCCGCGGGGTGGTCGCGGCCGGGACCTCACGGGTGACCCAGTGGCGGCAGAAGGTGCGGGTGGTCTCCCGCACCCTGACCAAGCTGCCCCCGGCCATCGACCCAGCGATTCAGGCCAGCCTCTACGAGGGCCTGCTGCTGGACCGCCAGGTAGAGGTGACCTACCGGGCGCTGACCACCGGCGGGGAGGCCAAGACCTACCCGGTGCATCCCCTGGGGCTGGTGGTGATGGAACAGGTGGTGTACCTGGTGTGCACCCTGCGCGATTACCCGGACCCGCGCTTTCTCGCCATCCACCGCATCGACGCCGCCCGCCTGCTCGATGTGCCGGTCCAGCGCCCCACGGGCTTCGACATCGACGCCTTCATTGCCCGGGAGTTCGGCATCCGCCGCGGGGACGAGGCCCTCAAGCTGGTGCTGTGGGTGCGGGGGACTCTGGCAGCCTATCTGGAGGAGACCCCCATCGCCAAGGGCCAGAAGCTCCAGCCCCGGGACGCTGAATGGACGGAGGTGCGGGTCAAGGTCGCCGACACCCAGCAACTGCGCAACTGGTTGCTGTCCCTCGGTGCCCAGGCGATGGTGGTGGCGCCGGCGCGGCTGCGGGAGGAGCTGCGCGAGGAATTGCGCCAGGCAGCTGCCCGGTACGAGGGGCCGACGCCAAGCTAATGGGGGCCGGCACTGGTTTTGACCCCGGCACGCCCTTAATGGAGTGTCACGATGCCGTACCCCAGTCCGCTGGCCACGGGCCTGAAGCAGCGCAGCGTCAAATCAACCTTGGCGCCGCGCATGGCTTCCTCGTACAACTCGGCTCCACTGTTGCTGCCCAGGATGACCAGTGCCCCGGCGGCGACCTCATGCGCCATTGATCCGATATTTACCATTTCATCCCCATCTGCGTCTTTGACGATCGCGCTCAAGCTAACCTCGGGAATGGTGTAGCGCGTGGGATTGTACAACAGGTACCTAACCCCAAATCCAGGATGATCATCTTCCCAGATGCCACTGCTCACTAGGCGCAGGGCGGGTTCAAGGTTGACAAACGGTAGGGGCTCAGGCGACAGGTTTGACGTCGGTACGTCCACCTCCCCAACCTTCCATTCTATGTGACTGCTGGCGTCCACCCTGACCACCACCAAGGCCTGGTCGGCGCCGGGCACCAACTGAGCAGGCATGAACTGGTAGATTACCTCGGCTTGGACGGTCTCGCCCGCCGGAAGGCAAATGTCTAACCCGGATTATTCAAGAAAAGGGGCGAAACTCGTTCAACCAATTGATATAATTGGTGTTACGCTAATAACGCTTCGTACGAAGCCAAATGAGGTCGCCCGGTGCAAGATTC
>JAGVUH010000557.1 GCA_019136395.1 Gammaproteobacteria bacterium | reverse complement strand
CTGAGCAGGGAGCACCAAATTCCAAATCCGGTCGCCGGTGCCGTCCTGGCCCCTCTGGACCGCGCAGAGAGGACATTTAAAGTACCAAGGGGCTAACTGAACCGGACACCGTTGTGTGCGATGCCAGCTTCACCGTGGCCCTGGCGTTCCGCCCGGACGCGCGCTTTCGTCACAAGGAGGTCGTCGCGGCCGTGAACCAGCCGCGCTATACCCCCTATCTGGGCCGCCGGTCCTGCCCCTTGGTCCGACCGTTGCTGGAAGCGGAGATGAAGGCTTTGCGGGCCCATGCCCAACGCCGCTACCGCGCCCTCTATGGCAAGAAAGCCCCCAAGCTCACCCTGGACCAGGCCCTGATGCTGGCGCTCGATCTCGTCCCCTGGCAGGAACCGCAGGCAACCATGCCACTCTTTGCCGTCGGGGTGGAGATCGACGCCGAGGAATACGCAGTTTTCTGGGATAATTCTGTCCCGCCTCACCCGGCGCTACCGGCCATCCCCATACCCGAGCGCGCGGCCAAATCCCTCCGCTGAGGAGCGGTCGTCGCCCCAATTCATCGCAACCAACACAGGATTAAAAAAACCATGTCTGGTGTCAATAAAGTCATTCTCATTGGCAATTTGGGCGCCGACCCGGAAGTGCGGTATTTTCCCAGTGGGGATGGCGTGGCGAACCTGAGTGTCGCCACCAGCGAGACCTGGAAGGACCGTAACAGCGGGGAACCCCAGGAGCGCACGGAATGGCACCGGGTCGTCATCCGCGGCAAGCTCGCCGAGGTGGTCAAAAACTACCTCCACAAGGGTTCCAAGGTGTATCTGGAAGGTAAGCTGCACACGCGCAAGTGGCAGGATCAGAGCGGTCAGGATCGCTACACCACCGAGATCGTGGTCGGCGGGCTCGGCACCACCCTGCAGATGCTCGACGGGCGGGGCAGTGGCGAGGGCGGCGGCGGTGCGCCCACGGCGGCGTCGGGCGGGGGGCAGGGTCGCGGCGGAGCGCCCGCGGCGGCCCCCGACTTGGACAATTTTGATGATATCCCCTTCTAGAGAAAGCTTAAAAAAATCATATGAAACAAACTCATGGTCCGCTAATGCGGGCCATGTCATTTGCAGGCCAAGTCTTTTGTAAAGTTTATTACCCCTCCGGGGGTAGGTGAACTACAGGCGGGGTCGCGGTGGAATTCGCCCCTCAGCGGGTGTCCGCCTTCCGTCCTGCGGGTGACCGGCACGCCGGGCTGCCGCGGGTGGCCAGTGGATCGGGGGTCACCTTACCCGGCACGCGGGTATCCACGCCCGCCTGAGGGTAGGTTCCAAGCACTCCGGCCCGCCCGGGGCCTGATGGGTGCGGTGGCCCGGCGTAGGCAATGACCATGGCGGACACGCGGCGGGGTGAAAAGGCCGGCTGGCTCGGCGGCTTCGCCGGCGCCTTCCTGTGGCTACCAGCGATGGCGGTGGCGTTCCTGGTCCAGGGACAATGGCTGGCCGGGCTCATCGGCATCGCCCTCGGCGCCCTGGGCTATGGCAGCATGGTCTGGTTCCGGCCCTGGCGTTACCCGGACACCCCCTACTGGCGGCTACTGATACCCCCCTATGGCGTCTAGTTTTTCTCTGCCGCCGGACGCTAGTTAGTTATTAAATATCATAGAGTTGACAATGTTTTGCCGAACAAATTCAGATAAGAATGACAGTATGGGTAACGCCTTGGGTAACGATGGCGGGGGTTAAGGCATGTTATGTTAGCAGGTACGCCAGCACAAAAATGCCTGCCCAGTGGCCAAACGGGGAGCTGCCAGGCAGCTTGTATGTACCCTGGCGGCGCATGGGAAGAAAGGGGTCCTCATCTTCTGAGGACCCACGGTGTGATGAAAGGGAGCGAGGCGCCACGGGGCGGCGCTCGTTGGATCTGCCCCCAGGGTGAGGACCAGAGGCCGGGCCGCGCCGAACCAGAGTCAGGATGCCCCTGGCGGGCGGATCAGGCGCAAGGGGTCATTACCTGGGAATCATTGGGACCATGCTCGGCCTTCCTGGCGAGTCTTGACCCAATCAAAGATCTCATCTGACCGCCAGGCAACGGCCCCGCCTTGCCCGTTGCCAAGTTTGACGGGGGGCGGGAATTTTCCCTCCCTGACTGGGCGGTAGATAGAGGCCCGGCTGTAGGAAGTGATGGCGATCACCATCGGCGCGCGCAAGAGTTTCCAGGAGGGAGTGGGTTGAGTTTGCATATCGTTTCTCCAGGTTGAGGTTGGACAAAGCCAAGCGATAGCCCCATCACCTAGGGCTGGCTAACCAAACCAAGCAGGCGAGGAACAAGTCCAGATCTGGTGAAGCGTTGTGAATGGGGACCAACCAAGCCAACCTTCAGCTACAACGAAAATTTTCCTGCCATGGTGAGACACCAAACTGGCACCAGCCCGACCACAACCTACCCGATCTAGCCTCAACTTCCCCGCTGTCAGCAAAAAAAACCTGATCACGCGTTAGAGCCCCCCCGTCCGCCCGATCGCGTATCTGCTGTCATCCGCATTTCTCCAGCCAAACCCAATCATGCGTTTAGCGACACCAGCGCGCGCACGGCGTACTCACGCTCATCTCTCCACCCCTCGCCTGCCCGCAGCAGACCTCTTCCCCCTGCCGCCGCCTCCTCGCTCCCCATGACACCCCAACCACCTTGCCCTCGCTGCGGGGCCAGGACTCATCAGCCAACCGGGCGCGGAAAGGGTTACCCCCTGGGCGCCCGTCGGCCTGGCGGGGCGCCTACGAGGTCAGAGGAGCGTCCGGTCCTGTCGTTGGTGGACATCCAGGCCGGGAAGTGGACGCGGGAGATGGAGGCGAACTCTCGCTACCACGCCCAGGTGCTGGGGTATCCGGTGAAGCCGTTCGAGTGGCCGGATGGGGAGGTGTGGTGAGGGGGTTTCCCAGGGGACAGACGTGGGACGGACGGGGGGAAACAGAAAATGGAGGGATAAGCGGGTATCCTCGGCTAAATGCTTGTAAAATTGCCGGGAACTTGGAGCAACACGGAGAGATTGATGCGATGGCACTCACGAAGGCGGACATGGTCGACTACCTCCTCGAGCAAATCGGCCTCACTAAACACGAGGCCAAGGACGTGGTGGAGCTGTTCTTCGAGGAGATCCGGGTTGCCCTGGGGCGAGGCGAGCCGGTGAAGCTGTCCGGATTCGGTAATTTCGATCTGCGCGAGAAGAAAGAGCGTCCGGGACGCAATCCCAAGACGGGCGAGAAAATCCCCATTACGGCGCGGCGGGTCGTGACCTTCCACCCCGGCCAGAAACTCAGGTCGCAGGTGGAAGCCTATGTGGTGCCTGACCGGAAACTACTTTAATTATATTTTACAATATGTTATCCTGGCAATCGCGATTTGAAGATTTGCGCCTGCCACCGGGCACCGCCCCGCTTCCCCCAGCTAAGCCACTGATTCTTCATCATCGCGCGGCGGCGTAGCCCCGAAGAGCGACGTCGCATGCCATTGAGAGGCGAAAACTTCGTTAGGGAAACGCTGAAGAATGACCCGATTTCTCTCTTTCCGCCCTTGGAGAGCGTCATTTTTGACTTAGCAGCCCGTTTTAACCCGTTTTTGGGCTCATTTTGGGTATTCTGAGTGGC
>JAGVUH010000692.1 GCA_019136395.1 Gammaproteobacteria bacterium | reverse complement strand
GCCACATCATCTTCAGGGCGCCGGCGATCTGACCGGGCGACCAACCCTCCTGCAGAAAATGCTCGACCACGCCAAACAGCACCCCATCCACTGCCAGCTTGGGCGACCGTCGCGACTTGAAGCGGCAGCGCCGGGCTTCCTGGCCGGCCAACTTGGCGTCGTAGCCGCTTCTTCCCGGGGCATCCGCCGGTGGGATATGCCGCCGCCACTCCCGGCTGATCGTCGCGGGGGCTCGATGCAGGGTCCGCGCCATGGCGCGCAGACTCTTCCCCTCGTTGGCCATCAACATGATCGTAGCGCGCTCTTCAGTAGACAGTTGATCGTAGTGCGTACCCATGGCAACACCTTAAAGCGTAGGGGTGTTGCACTTGATTCTAGACTGCGCCCTTCACGGTGCTCATGGCTTGCCTCATTTCAGTCGTCTGCATCCAGTCCGGGGTGCTCATGGCTTGCCTCATTTCAGTCGTCTGCATCCAGTCCGGCAGGTGGTCGGCGTCCAGGCGCTCGCCGTCCTTGAAGAACTTCAGCCAGCGCTGTTCTTCGGTTTCGACTGCGTGGGCGGCGAATTGCTCAGCTCGAACAGGCTGATGCCGCCATGCTCCAGCAGGGTGCGGCCGCGCTCGTCGCGCAGGCGGTAGCGGTGGGCATAGGCGGGATCGTCACGCAGCAGGTCGTCGCCCAACAGCCAGAGGGCGTAGGTCGGGCGCAGCTCGCGATAATCCTGACCGCTGTGTAGTTGCTGGCTGTAGAGATCAGCCCAGGCATAGAGCATGCGCGCCGGCAGGTCGGCATGGACCAGGATCTGGATCTCGACCTGATACAGCCGCCTTAGCGCATCGCGGGCCTTGACGTCGACGATGCTGAGCTTGTCGTCGAGGAACTCGCGCTCGTTGTAGGGGTTGAGGATCTACACCGCGCTGATCGGTGCCGGGAGTTCGGTGCCGAGCAGGGCGTTGAGGAAGTGGATCAGGAGGGCGCGGTTGTCCTCCGCCCCGAGCAGGGCCTTGAAGAAACAGTCGATCTTGGGGTCAATGGGGTGGTGCATGGTTCAAAGTCTAGCACAGGCGGATGGGCCCTCCGGCATGGTCGGCTCCGGCCGCAGACGGCACAGGAAACGACGAACGAATGCCGAAGGTTTCGGCCGCCGCGCGTCTGCCACGGCGCCTGATCCGCGGTCCGCACCCATCAGTGACGGGGCTGGCCGCCGCGTGCCCGATCCGGCTTGGTGGGTTGACAGCGGGGGGGTCGGGAGGGGTGGCTTGAAAACAGCACGTCGGCTGCCGACCGGCTGACCGCTACGACCGATCCTGGCCTGGGCCGTGCCTCGGGAATCTCTGCGGGAGCTCGCTCAGCACGGCATGCCGGACGTGTACTGCATGATGCTGGCCCGGGAGAAGAGGTGGTTGTCATGGGCGACCGAAAGTGGACGCTGACGAACGTCCCCCGCTACGACCGGTCTGTCCCACAAGGGGAACTTGACCGGAGACATTCGCTCCGTCAGGATTCGGCCATAAGTGGACCCTCGGGGACAGATGTCCTCTGATGCCGAGCAGCCAAGGGAGTCCCATGCAGGGTGATGGGACTTTTTGCATTCGATCAACGCCCATTGCTGCTGGATAGCATTTTATTTCGAGCTGATATCCAGAAACCGGATAATCACTTGTTAGGCCATATTTTCCTCTCGTAGGGTCTAATTAACCGAATGAGAGGCCAGCAAAGGGGTAAAAATGAACAAGTCACTTTTGGTTGTCTTCAGCATGGCAGCAAGTTTGTCAATCACGGTCTATGCACAGCCAGTAAAGGTTCCAGCAGAAGTTGTTCAGGATGGTTTTAGCGACGCGGCGAGTGCTTTTTTAAAAAAACATCCTGAAGTTGAAAAATGCGCCGACAAAATGGCAGATGCAAATAGAAAGGAACGCAGAAAGCAAGGCTTGGAAGAGCGCACGACTTATGCGGAGTATGGGGAGTTTATTGGTATATGTGCAAAGAAACCTAATAGCACAGCCAAGCAAGTGACAGGGCCGTAGGATGCGGTGAGGAATGAACCGCATCAATCGTGTAAATCTATGGCCTAACAAGCGGTTCAAGAGCGGACCCCGCAGACGCGGCGGAGCTTCTTCTGCCATGCTGTGCCAGCGGGGCCGCTTAACCGATTCGTTAGCGCAAACCAAAAGATCAAAACACAAAACCCAAATCGGCAGGTTCAGCTTGCTCAAAACATCCCGTGAACGACATTTTTTGGATCTGGCTGGCAAAGCCAGCTAGAGCTCGCTTTGCTGATGTGCCAGTTCAATCTGGAATGATTGGCTGTGGGTAATCGTTTGTGGGTAGTCTTCTTTGTAAATTCAATTTCGATTTTTTTTGGTTTCTTTGTCTATCTTTTTTGGTTTTTGTAGTCAACTTGTTGGTCAGTTTCTCAGTGTTTTTTGGTTAAAGTGTGCGGCCATTTCTTTGTTTGCTGTACTTTCTCGGTTCAGGCGGGTTGGGTAACTTCTCTTCTGTCCAGGTAAAAACCAAACAGCAAAATTTCAAAACATTGTTAAGTGCAAAGAGCAGGCGCTAACAAGTCGTTCAAGCCGACAGCGCTACGCGCTGCGGCTTAACTCCGGTGTTAGCCATCCTCGTCGGAGCCACTACGATGCTGCTGAATATCAACACCAAGACGCGCTACGCGGAAAAACGTCGGACAGAGCGGTTGCAGACCTTTGGTTTGGACGAACGAGCACTACAAGACATTCTCTTTCGATCGTTAGATAGGTTGTTTCCCGATGATGAACTGATCCTCTTGATGCAGTCCCGTAGTTGGCAAGAAGAACCCGATTTGATGGCCGTAGACAAGAAAGGCAATCTCTTCATTTTCGAGTTGAAGGCGTGGGAGTCTCATAGCTCAAATTTGCTTCAAGTGCTCCGTTACGGCCAGATTTACGGCGCGATGAAATACCCTGAGTTGGACGCCTGGTTCAAAAAGGCAGCCGACCCATCCCAGTCGCTTAAGTTCGCGCACAAGGCAAAATTCGGTGTCGAGCTATCGGAAGAGGATTTCAATCGAAAACAAGTTTTTGTGGTGATGACCAATGGCTTGGATTACCGGACCCGAGAGGCTGCACAGTATTGGCGCTCCAGCGGATTAGACGTACGCCCTTGGGTTTATCGCGTCTACACTGGCGGTACCGATGAGATGTTGCTAGAGATGTCACCGTTCAGGGTTCTCGACAATCCTTACGAAGATATTGCCGAAGGCTATTACATTCTCAATACGAACGTCAGCAATACCCAACAAGACCATGACGATATGCTTGCACATGGCAAGGCGGCGGCATTTTTCGATCCATGGAAATTCAAGATCGAGAGATTGGCAAAGGGCGACGTGGTCTTCCTCTATCAATCAGGCGTCGGAATTGTTGCGTTAGGTGAGGCCGATGGAAAGCTTGTTAAAGCCCCTTATCAAGGTAACCCGGAGCACCCTGATGAAGAATACTCAATGAAGCTTCAACGCTTTCAACGTGTATCCCCACCATTGACAGCTGCGGAAATAAAGAAAATAACGGGGGTAAATCACGTATTCATGAGCACGATGTTTGGCGTTGACGCAGACAGCGGGAAAGCAATCAGGAAATTCATACATGACCAAAAGGCTAACACGGCAGTCCACACGGACGCTGCGCGATAAAGCTGCGCAGCGCCGGTGACTTCTACGTTATGTCCGCTTCGGATTCAGAGCAGAAGGTCTGGTCTCAGGCATGAAATGTCCGTTGTCGGCCTGAACCGGGCCTGAAGCGAAGCGATCCCCGACGAGTGGCAGCTTTTGCTTGCTCAACTCATGAAGCCCCTTGCCCAAAGGCTTCTGCCACCTCGGGATACCCTTTGGATGGCCCTAGCCCGGGGCCTTGCCGGGGACTCATTCCCCTACGGACCTATGACCCCTGATTCCCAACACGGGCAGTTGCCTCTTGCCTGAGTTGCGGTAACCAGCAGAGATAATTCCAAAAGCAGGTGCCCACGGACCAGCTGACCATTCACCCTCCGGGTGAAGCAAGCGCGATGCGGTCGCGCCCGCTTATAGCCACCTCGG
>JAGVUH010000397.1 GCA_019136395.1 Gammaproteobacteria bacterium | reverse complement strand
AGGGCTGCCGGGTGCTGGGCATCGACCTCGACCCGGCCAAGCTGGCCCTGGCGCGGCGCTTCGGCGCCGAGACCGTGGACCTGGCCGCCGGCCAGGACCCGGTGGCGGTGGCGATGGCCTTCTCCCGCGGGCGCGGGGTGGACGCGGTGATCATCACCGCCGCCAGCCGCAGCAACGAGCCGGTGCACCAGGCCGCCCTGATGTGCCGCCAGCGCGGGCGCATCGTCCTGGTCGGCGTGGTCGGCCTGGAACTGTCGCGGGCGGACTTTTACGAAAAGGAGCTGACCTTCCAGGTGTCCTGCTCCTACGGCCCCGGGCGTTACGACCCGCGCTACGAGGCGCAAGGGCTGGACTACCCCATCGGCTTCGTGCGCTGGACCGAGCAGCGCAACTTTGAAGCGGTGCTGGACATGCTGGCCGACGGGCGCTTGGACGTCGCGCCCCTGGTGTCGCATCGCTTTGCCTTGGCGGAGGCCCAACGGGCCTATGAGGTGGTCGCCGGGGCCGAGCCCTCCCTGGGGATTGTGCTGGAGTATCCCGGCGGGGAGGCCGCGCGGCTGCTGGAGCGGACGGTGGTGTTGGGTGATGCGCGGGGTGAGGCAGTGGGGGCTGGGTCGGCGCGGGGTGGGTCAGGCGCTGGTGGGGGCGGCGAGGTACCGTCCCTGGCACTGGGTCCCGGCTTCCCGGCCGGGACGACGGAAGAGCGACGTACGGCGGAACAGCCCCGTCATTCCGGCCGGGAAGCCGGAATCCAGGCCAAGGAAGGTAACCTCGCGTCCACGTCTACGCCCACGCCCACACCGTCCACGCCCGCCGTCAGCTTCATCGGCGCCGGCAACTACGCCACCGGGGTCTTGATCCCGGCCTTCAAGGCCGCCGGGGCGGTGTTGCGCACCGTCGCCTCCAGTGGCGGCGTCAGCGGGGTGCATGCCGGGCGCAAGTTTGGCTTTGCCCAGACGACGACGGATACCGAGGCCCTGTTGACGGATGCCGGGACGACGGCGCTGGTGATCACCACCCGCCATGACAGCCATGCGCGCTGGGTGACTCAGGGCTTGGCGGCGGGGAAGGCGGTGTTCGTGGAGAAGCCGTTGTGCTTGACCTTGGAGGAGTTGGCGGAAATTACGGCACTAGCGGGCCCCCTCTCCCCCGGCCCCTCCCCCACGCGGGGGGAGGGGAGTGAAGAGGCGGTGGCGGGAGGGGCGCCCTTGCTGATGGTCGGCTTCAACCGCCGCTTTGCCCCCCAGGTGCGGAAGATCGAGGCCCTGCTGGCGGGTGTGACGGGCCCCAAGGCCCTGGTGATGACGGTCAATGCTGGGGCCATCCCGGCGGAGCACTGGACCCAGGACCTGGCGGTGGGCGGGGGGCGGATCATCGGCGAGGCCTGTCACTTCATCGACCTGCTGCGCTTCCTGGCCGGGGCGCCCATCGCGCGGGCAGAGGCGCTGGCCATGGACGCCCCGACACGGGACTCGGTGAGCATTAACCTGCATTTTGCCGACGGCTCCCTGGGCACCATTCTCTACCTGGCCAACGGCAGCAAGGCCTTCCCCAAGGAGCGGCTGGAGGTCTTTGCCGCCGGCCGGGTGCTGCAATTGGACAATTTCCGCAGGCTGACCGGCTTCGGTTGGCCGGGCTTTAAGAAACTAAACCTGTGGCGCCAGGACAAGGGCCAGCAGGCCTGCGCCGCCGCCTTCGTCCAGGCCCTGCGCGCCCGCGCCGCCGGCCAGGACGCCCCGCCGCCGATCCCCCTGGACGAGATCCTGGAGGTGAGTCGGGTGACGATTGAGGTAGCGGCGAGCCTTTAGGAACCTGGCGCTGGTTTACGCCTTATGAACTCCCTCCCCCCGGGTGGGGGAGGGTTTGGGGAGAGGGGGATCAAGGAATCGTCCTAGGTGTATCCGCCTGTTTGCTGTCCCCGGGGTAGCGGCCTCTCATCGGATTGTCTATGCCTTCCATGGCACCCAGCGGCGATACTACATCCTGGGCATCGTCCCACGAGATTTTGACTATGACCCGCAACATCCCTACACCCAACGCATCGTCTCCGCCTACCGGGAGTTGGGCATCCCCTAAGCTGGTTCGCTGGCTTACTCCAGGCGAGGTCGAGGCGAGTTCCAACGGCATCGTCTATCAACTGGAGACGGCGGTCCTCCATCCCCCCCAGCCTACTGGCTGGCGCGATATCCATGAACGACTGGCGGCGTTGGAGCAGGATCCGCGTCGGGCCGCGGCCTTGGCCAGGGCGCGGCAGCGGCTGGCCAGCACCCTGCATCCGGCACCGTCTCTCGCGCACTTGCGGATGGCTCGGGGCCTGTCACAGGCCGAACTCGCGCGGCGGATTGGCACCTCCCAATCGCGTCTGTCGCGTATCGAGGCGGGATTGGATGATCCGCGTTACTCGACCCTGACCAAGATCAGTGCGGTACTGGGGGTGGACCTGAATACCCTGGCCGAGGCCCTGGCCACTCCCCGCGTGGTGGAGACCTGATCATGCGGTACCTGGAGGTAATTTACTGTGATGATGTCCGCCAGGAGGTGGGCAACAAGCAGAGTCTGATTGGGGTCTATCCCGGCGACCTGTATCTGGAAGCGCTGCCAGCCGTGCTGCCGAAGCTGTGCATGGTGGCAACCCTGGTGATACCCGCGGCGGAGTGCTTTGAGTCGCTGCGGATCAAGGCCATGCAGGGGGGGCACTGTCTCTTTGCGTCGGGTGATATTCCGCCGCCCGGTGATGAGGTGAGCCCTGGTGCCCTGTCAGCGGACGATGGGTTGGATAAAGACGCCATGGCCAATAGGGAGGATGAGGACCCGATGCTGCGGCTCAGCCTGGTCTTGGTGCTTTCTCCCTTCCAGGTGGATGAGGAAACCTCGCTGCGGGTGGTTGCGGAACTTGATGGCGTACCTGTGTCGAGTCGCGGTTTGCGTATCAGACGGCGGAGGTCGGCCTGAATCATGCTCATCGACCTGATTGCTGGCGCCCGGCCTGAATCATGCTCATCGATCAGATTGTTGGCGCCCGGCCGAATTTTATGAAGGTCACCCCCCTCAAAGCCCGCGCCCCTCATCTGAGGTGGCGCCGCGTGTGTAGGAATCCGCCATCATGCTCATCGACCTCATCGCCGGTGCCCGGCCGAACTTCATGAAGGTCGCTCCCCTCATCCGCGCCCTGGAGGCGCGGGCGGCGGCGGGCGGACCCTTGCGCTACCGGCTGGTGCATACCGGCCAGCACTATGACCCGCGCCTGTCGGGGGCCTTCTTTGAGCAGTTGGGCATCCCGGCGCCGGACGTGAACCTGGAGGTGGGCTCCGGCACCCAGGCCGAGCAAACGGCGGCCATCATGACGCGCTACGAGCGCCTGCTGCTGGAGGCGCCGTCGCGCCTGTGCCTGGTGGTGGGCGACGTGACCTCGACCATGGCCTGCGCCATCGCCGCCCAGAAACTGGGCGTCCCGGTGGCCCATGTGGAAGGCGGCATCCGCTCCGGTGACTGGACCATGCCGGAGGAGATCAACCGGATGGTGACGGACAGCATCACCAACTGGTTCTTCACCACCAGCGAGTTTGCCAACGCCAACCTGCGCCGCGCGGGGGTTGAGGACGAGCGGATCTTCTTCGTCGGCAATACCATGATCGACACCTTGCT
>JAGVUH010000370.1 GCA_019136395.1 Gammaproteobacteria bacterium | reverse complement strand
CCAGAGACTTTGGTCTCACTCGCCGCTCATGCGGCTATATACGGTAGCTTAGGCTACTGGCGATCAACCGGGGCCTCTTCATGTCTCGTTGGTCTGAGGCGAAGCCTCGCTAATGTTTACAGTATCCAACCTCATTCTCCAATAGCGATAGAAGGTTGCTGAATATTCCCAATACTCTCGACCAAGATCAGTCTAACTCAGTGTCTAACTCAGTGACCCAAGCAACTTCGGTTTGTAGCCGCGAGTTCCGCTGATAGATTATTCGGCTATTGTCAGTTGAATAAATTATCTATAATAAACATTCATACAGTACTTAACAAGTTGGAATTTAACTATGAAACGATTAGCTTCGCTGTTTCAGGGGATGGTCGCTACTTTGGCTTGGCTGGTGTTTCCACCCATTGCCTTCGGGTATGACACCATCTCCATCCCCAGCGGCTCTTATGCCGCTATCGCCTACTCTCCATCTACGGGCAATGTTTGTTCTTCCTACAATGCACCCAGCCGGGCCAGAGCGGAATCGGATGCGCTGAGTCGCTGTAGCGAGCAGGACGCTGAGATCGTCTGTTGGGTGGAGAAAGGCTTTTGCGCCCTGGCCTTGGGCAGCGACAAGGGCTCCTGGGGCGTCGGTTGGATCTACGGGAACGGGGCCAGTTCGGCAAAGGCCTAGCGTTCAGCGTTAGAGGAATGTCGTAAAAGGACAACCGGAACCCACATCGAGATGTACTTGAGCTCGGATGGTCAGGTCTTCTGGCAACGTTCCAAGGAAAGGATCTTGGTCAGCGAGGATTCGTTCGCGGCCATTGCCGATTCCCCCTCTACGGGAAAGTACTGTCTCAGTTACGACCGTCCCAGCAAGGCTGAGGCGGAACGGGAAGCGCTCAGCCAGTGTGATGCCTCGGATACGCTGATCGCCTGTTGGGTAAATAGGGGCTTTTGCGCCCTGGCTGTGGGTAGCGACAAGGCAAGCTGGGACACAGGGATATCGTCCGGAAGTGGAGCTAGCACGGCGGCGGCGAAGGCCAACGCCCTCGCGAACTGCGGCGAGAAGACGAGTGAAACCCATGTGGAGGTTTACCTGAGCTCGGATGGCCAGGTCTTGTGGGAACGGGCAAAGCATAGTCTCACCATATTGAGCACCGGGGAGGTGATCCAGAACGGTGAGGTAATTCTGCCGGCCTTCGACTCAACCAAGGCGCAAGATCGACCGGCTGGCACGCCGGCGCCCTGATCAACCTTACAGCAACCTGCTGGGCTGTGCAGCCATTCCCTCATCCTCCTTTGAAGGCGAGCCCTATCATGCAAATCATCGGGTTATGGCTAACGTTCGGGATCATGTTCGGGGTCACCCTCAACAGCAACGCCCAAGAGGCGCCCCAGCCTGCCAGGGAAATGACCACCCGGGAGTTGGCCGAGAAGATCCAAACCGGGATTGTGCGTATCGAGACGCTTTATATCGTTGATGCGGAAGATGTGGAGGGAGAAGGAGCCAACACCAAACAGGTCACGACTCAAAAGAGCTATACCAATACCAATACCGGTACCGGGTTTTTGATTCCCGGTGGGTATATCGTGACTAATCATCACGTGGTCAGTGTGAGCCTCAAACCCGGGGAGAAATTACGAGAGTTCTTGGGTTATCGCGGCACTGTGGCCTTTGATATGCGACCACCGGACCCGATGCGATCCGCAGTGCGAAAACGTTCTAACCCCTTTGCTGCTCCCGCTCCGGTCGAAGATGTCACCCCGGAGGAATGTATGCGCTTCATGGTGTGGCTGGAGTTGGTGAATAAGGATGTGCTATCGGATCTGGCCGTGTTGCGTCCCCAACCGGAATGGCCCACGTTGGGAACGGCGCTGTCGCCGCTGTCTGGGTTTCATCACTATGCCTTAAGCTTTGCCCCGCCGGGGGAGATCCAAGTCGGTGACGAGGTGGTAGCCATCGGCTTTGCCAGGAGTCTGGCTGGCCCCCCGACCCTAACCAAGGGCATCGTCAGCGCATTGGATCGCGAACTGGTTGATCAATATTCATTCACCGATTTGATTCAGACTGACGCCGCCATCAATCCCGGTAATTCCGGCGGACCCCTGATCGACATCTGGGGACGCGTGGTGGGGATCAATACTTACAGCTTGAATCATGTGGGCACGCCTGGCATCGGGTTCGCGCGCTCGACCCGGACGCTGATCCCCATGGTGCAGATGCTGCAACAGGGACCTCTGCGACGCCCCGATCTGGGGATGGAGACCCACAACCTGAGCCCTGCCGATAACGATGTCCTTGGCTTGGCGCCGGGACTGCTGATCCTCGATGTCAAACAGGGCCTTCCCGCCCAGCGGGCGGGGGTGCAACCGGGGGACCTGCTTGTGAGAGTAGGTGCCCAGCGGGTCGCACGGCCGGGGGATCTCCACAATGCCCTGGCCCTGGTGGGCGAGGAAAAAAGCTTGAGCTTGGTAGTTTGGCGCTTACCGACGAGTGCCATTCGGAATCTTGCGGAAGGCGAGGCGGGTATCCAAAGGCTGGAAATGACGCGGGCACTCCACCCCTACGGCGCAATTGATCTCAAATCGATCAGGAAGCTTAACCTTTGGGCACAGTTAGAGTAAGGAGGCTATCAGGACAGCTATGAGCAACCGCTTTTGTCAAGCAGGCTATCTGCTGGAAGTCCCGGCAATCCTGATGGTCACGGCCATCGTCCTGGCCCTGCTATTGCCCGCGATTTCCGGGATCGCGCGACAGATTGCCCTCTCCATTGGGATCTTGATCTACGCCGGCTGCCTCTACTACATCATTCTGACGCCGGGTTGGCAGCCCGGCGGACGCCTGCCTCTCTGGCGGCGGCTCCTATGGTTTGGGCTGGCGGCAGTGCCGGCTTTGGGCGCGCTCTGGTATGCCTGGTTTGGATGAGCGCGGGGCGGCGGCTGTTGCCGCTTCACAACTCGGTGTAACGGGCCTACTTTAGGCTGACCTCCACCCGCCACACCTTACCAGCCTTGAAATTGGCGAAGAAATCAGCACCCAACTCCTTGATCTCATAACCGTAGGCCGTGACATCGCCCTCCTTGTTCTTGAACGTGGTGGGCGGGTCGCCTAAGACCTTCACCACCTCGGCGTAGCTGTCGCCGATGCGGATGCCCCGGATCGACCCAGTCCAGTTACTGAAGAAGAAACTTACCCGGATCACCTCATCCCGTACCCTGAACCCAAAGGCACCATAGCCGACAAAGACCTCGTCCTTCGCCTCCGTGGCACCGCGTTCGGCCCACAGCTCTTGCGGCACGCCAAATAGGGCGAACATCCTGGCCTGACGCCCTCCGCAGATGGCGATGATGGCCTCGTCGTCGGTAAACGGATTCTTGGTGGGAGTGGCGGCTTCTTGGGCCAACCCGGAAGCGGCAACCAATATCACCAAGGCAGCCCATGTCGTGTGCCATCTCATTGGGGACTCCTTTCCGGCTGGAGGGCCGGGGCAAACTGGATGGGGCGGCGTTTCTGCGCGTCAAACCTTCACTCTTTACATACAAATAAAGTATAGACCAGGGTCCGCCTGATCTCTCGTGTGAGTCCCCATGCCAGACCCGGGAGATCATTCTCCCTAAAATATCCGGTGGTCGAGCTTGCTACCCTCGATGGGGGGCGTAGAGCCGC
>JAGVUH010000322.1 GCA_019136395.1 Gammaproteobacteria bacterium | reverse complement strand
AAGACATGGGCGGCGGCGAAGAGCTGGTGCAGGGCATCGACCTGGACCACGCCGGCGCGCTCCATGACGGCGCGGAAGACCTCGTTGGAGCCGACCCAGGCCCCGGTGTGGGACTTGGCGGCGCGGGAGCCGGCGGCCATGCGCCCGGTCTTGACCACGATCACCGGCTTGAGGCGGGCGGCGGCGCGCAGGCCGCTCATGAAGTGACGGGCGTCGCGGATGCCCTCCACGTAGAGCAGGATGCACTGGGTGTGGGCGTCCAGGGCGAGAAAGTCGAGGACGTCGCCGAAGTCCACGTCCGCCGCCGCGCCCAGGGAGACCATGGACGAGAAGCCGATATGGCGCGGCACCGACCAGTCGAGCATGGCGCTGCACACGGCGCCGGACTGGGAGACCAGGGCGACGTTGCCGCTCAGGGCCTTGGTGGCGACGCCGGAGGTGGCGTTGAGTTTGTTCTGGGGCCGCAGCATGCCCATGGTGTTGGGGCCCAGGAGGCGGATGCGGTGGCGGCGCGCCGTCTCGACGATCTTGTCCTGAAGGTGGGCCCCGGCCTCGTCGGCCTCCGCCAGGCCCGCGGAATAGAGCACCGCCATGCGCACGCCCTTGGCGCCGCATTGATCGAGGATGCCGGGGACGGCCGCCGCCGGGGTGGCGATCAGGGCCAGATCGACGTTCTTCTCGATCTCCTCCAGGGTCGGATAGCTCTTCTTACCGGCGACCTTGTCATACTTGGGATTGATGGCGTAGCAGGGCCCCTTGAAGCCACCCTCCAGGATGTTGCGCAGGACGACCCCCCCGATGGAGGCCGGGTTATCGCTGGCGCCGAAAATGGCGATGGCAGCGGGGACGAAGAGTGGATCCACGTCGGAAAGCTTCATGATCGAGGTTCCCTGATGGCAAGGGGGCTGAGGGGGGAAGGACTGGGATGGTGGTGATTAAGTCTGGTTACCCCTCATGGAGCGGTAACCGCTTGTGAAGAAATAGGGAATTTTCACAACCTCTAACGGTGCTCCCCATCTCCCACCGCGCGCGAAACGGGGCGTTGCGCTGGACGGCGGGTGGCAGGGCGGGTCGGGGGAGCAGGGGCCGTGGCGCTGGAGCACCCGTTGTCATGGTTCTGAGGCGGGAATTGACGTCTGAGGTCGAATCCCGCGGAAGGATGGGATTAAGCTATGGCTATTGGCCGGGACGTACCCTCCGGGGGGCCCGCGGCTAGGCCCGCCAATATACCCGATATCCTGTCTTGCCGTGATGACAAGGTAGGGACAACAGCCGTTTCCCCCCCGCGGCCCGGTCCAGGCCGGCCCGGCGGAGACGACGGCGCTACGAGGAGAGACCTTAAACCATGAACCTCGCTTTTATTGGCCATCACCTGTGCCAGGACCACAAGCCGGGCGCCCACCACCCTGAGTGCCCGGAGCGGCTGTTCGCCATCGCCGACCGCATGATCGCCTCCGGCATGGAGATGCTGGTCACCCACTACGACGCCCCCGAGGTCACCCGGGAGCAGTTGCTGCGGGTCCATGATCCGGAGTACGTCGATCTCATCTTCAACTCCGCCCCGACCGTCGATGGCGAGCTCTCCTGGATCGATGGTGATACCTCCATGAGCCGGGGTACCCTCCCCGCCGCCCTGCGTGCCGCCGGGGCCTCCGTGATGGGCGTCGACCTGGTGATGAGCGATAAGCACCATGCCGCCTTCTGCTGCGTGCGTCCGCCCGGGCACCATGCCGAGCGCAAACGTTCCATGGGCTTTTGCTTCTTCAACAACGTCGCCGTCGGTGCCGCCCATGCCATGGCTGAACATGGCCTGAAACGGATCGCGATCATCGACTTTGATGTCCACCACGGCAACGGCACCCAGGACATCTTCGAGGGTGACGAGCGGGTCCTGTTCTGCTCCAGTTTCCAGCATCCCTTTTACCCGGGCCATGGCTGGGAGACCGATGCCCCCAACATCGCCAACCTGCCCCTGCCCAAGCTCACCGATGGCCCCGCCTACCGCGCCGCCGTGGAGGAGCACTGGCTACCGCGCCTTGACGCCTTCGCCCCGGAACTGATCATGATCTCCGCCGGCTTTGATGGTCACGCCGAGGACGACATGGCGCACTTCAACCTCCATACCTCGGACTACGGCTGGATCACCCGCAAGCTCCACGAACTGGCCCGCAAGCATGCCCACGAGCGCATCGTCTCCTGCCTGGAGGGCGGTTACGAGCTCAATGCCCTGGGGCGCTGCGTCGCCACCCATGTCGATGAGCTGATCGGTCATGCGTGACTATCCGCGGACCCGCCGCTGGCTCGGTGGCGGGATGATCGCCGGCTGCCTGGTCCTGGCGACCAATGCCCTGGCGAGCCCCTGGGCCCAGGTGCGCACCGTCGCGCCTGGACCCCCGGCGGCCATCGGCGAGGCGGCCAACGGCTGCCTCGCGGGTGCCCAGGCCCTGCCCGCCGAGGGCAAGGGCTACGTCCAGATCCGTCGCGAGCGTCAGCGCCTGTTCGGGCACCCCGAGACTCTGGACTTCGTCCGCGAGCTGGGGGCCGCCCAGGCGAGCCGGACCGGCCGTTACGTCATGATCGGCGATCTCTCCCAGCCTCGCGGCGGTCTCATGTCCTCCGCCCACCGCAGCCACCAGAATGGCCTGGACCTGGATGTCTGGTTCCTGCTGGCCGATTCCCCCGCCCAGGCCCAGCGGGACTGGCCGGAGGCGGTAGCTCCCCCGTCCATGGTCCGCGACGATGGCCTGGCGGTGAACGGGCTCTGGGGGCCTGACCAACGCCTGCTGCTCAAGTTGGCCGCCGAGGACGGTCGGGTAGAGCGCATCTTCGTCAACCCGGCCATCAAGCAGCGCCTGTGCGATAGCGAACGCGGTGACCGCGGCTGGCTGCGCAAACTGCGTCCCTGGCGCGGTCATGACGCCCATTTCCATGTCCGCCTCAAGTGTCCGGCCGGCAGCGCGGACTGTAAGGCCCAGGCCCCCTTCGCCGCCGGGGACGGCTGTGGCGCCGAGCTGGACTGGTGGTTCACCGCCGAGGCCCGCCAGCCCCGCAAGTCGGCGGAGGACAAGCCCCCAGCGCCCATGCCCGCCGCCTGCCGGGCCCTGCTGGGGCAGCCGGACTTGGCGCGCAAGGATTAAGGGGAGAACAAGTTCTTGGCCGTGACGCCGATACCTCCCGATCATGAATGGTCTCCCGCCACCCTGACCGATGAAAGTGGCGGATACTTTCAGTTCAAAGAACAATGCCAACCGCAGGGTACCGGATCGTGACCGCTAGCTACCACCAGGACATCGTCGCCTGGGCCGAAGAGCAGGCCCGGTTGCTGCGCGCGGGACTTTTTGACCACCTGGACATCGAACATCTGGCCGAGGAGATCGAGGACGTGGGCAAAAGCGAACAGCGCGAACTGGCCAACCGCATGGCCTTGCTGATCGCGCATCTTCTCAAGTGGCGCTGTCAGCCCCAGCGCCGCGGCGCCAGTTGGGAGCTGACCATCCGCAATCAGCGGCGGGGTATCCTTCGGCGCCTAGAGCGGACCCCGAGCCTCCGTGCTCAAGTGGCTGATCCGGACTGGTGGCAGGACGTCTGGGATGACGGCATCGTCCAAGCCATCCAGGAAACGGGTTTGACCGATTTTCCCCTGAGCTGTCCCTGGTCGGTCGGGGATATGCTTCGGGAAGGCTGGCTGCCGGAATGAGGGCTGGCCCGGCGTTCTGGATCCAGCAGGAAGCCATCCATCAAAGGTTGCCCGCATTGAGCGCGTCTTACCAGGGACAAGTCGGGAACCAGAAAATGGGCGCTTTCTGAGTGGTAATTTTTTCGCGCCATCACCTAATCACCCAACCCAAACCACAAAGGATATTTCCAGGACCATGACCAAGCGCGCCCTCATCACCGGCATCACCGGCCAGGACGGTTCCTATCTCGCCGAGTTCCTGCTGGACAAGGGTTACGAGGTCCACGGCATCAAGCGCCGCGCCTCTTCCTTCAACACCCAGCGGGTGGATCACCTCTACGTCGATCCCCACTGTGACCACCCCGCCTTCCGCCTCCACTACGGCGACCTCACCGACTCCTCCAACCTCACCCGCATCCTGCGCGAGGTCCAGCCGGACGAGGTCTACAACCTCGGCGCCCAGAGTCACGTCGCCGTCAGCTTCGAGTCTCCGGAATACACCGCCGATGTCGACGCCATGGGCACCCTGCGCCTGCTGGAGGCCATCCGCTTCCTGGGCCTGGAGCGCAAGACCCGCTTCTACCAGGCCTCCACCTCCGAGCTCTACGGCCTGGTCCAGGAGGTCCCCCAGCGCGAGACCACACCCTTCTACCCGCGCAGCCCCTACGCCGTGGCCAAGCTCTACGCTTACTGGATCACCGTCAACTACCGCGAGGCCTATGGGCTCTATGCCTGTAACGGCATCCTCTTCAACCACGAGAGCCCGCGCCGCGGCGAGACCTTCGTCACCCGCAAGATCACCCGCGGCCTGGCCAACATCGCCCAGGGCCTGGAGCGCTGCCTGTATCTCGGCAACCTCAACGCCCTGCGCGACTGGGGCCACGCCAAGGACTATGTGCGCATGCAGTGGCTGATGCTCCAGCAGGACCAGCCCGAGGACTTCGTCATCGCCACCGGCGTCCAGCACGCGGTGCGCGACTTCGTGCGCTGGTCGGCGGCGGAACTGGGGCTGACCTTGAGGTTTGAAAGCGAGGGCTTGGAGGAGCATGCCATCGTCGAACGGATCGAAGGCGAGGCCGCCCCCGCCCTGCGACCGGGTGATGTCATCGTCCGCGTCGATCCCCGCTACTTCCGCCCCGCCGAGGTCGAGACCCTCCTCGGCGATCCCACCAAGGCCAAGGAGCGCCTGGGCTGGGTGCCAGAGATCTCGGTGCGTGAGATGTGCGCCGAGATGGTGGCCGAGGACCTCAAGGTGGCCAAACGTCACGCCTTTCTCAAGGCCCATGGCCATGAGACGCCGATTTCGGTGGAGGACTGAGCTATGGTCCGCGACCGGGATCAGGTCATCTATATCGCCGGCCACCGCGGCATGGTCGGCTCGGCCCTGGTGCGCCGGCTGACCGCCCTGGGCCATACTAACCTGCTCACTGCCAGCCACGCCGAGCTGGACCTCCTCGACCAAGGGGCGGTCAACCGCTTTTTTTCCGTCCAGCGCATCGACCAGGTCTATCTGGCCGCCGCCCGGGTCGGCGGCATCCACGCCAACAACACTTATCCGGCCGATTTCATCTATCAGAACCTGATGATCGAGGCCAATCTCATCCACGCCGCCCATCAACACGGCGTGCAGAAGCTGTTGTTCCTGGGCTCCTCCTGCATCTACCCCCAACTCGCGGCCCAACCCATGGCGGAGGAAGCCCTGCTCACCGGCCTCCTGGAGCCGACCAACGAGCCCTATGCCATTGCCAAGATCGCCGGCATCAAGCTGTGCGAGAGCTACAACCGCCAGCACGGTCGCGACTACCGCAGCGTCATGCCCACCAACCTCTACGGTCCCGGCGACAACTTCCACCCGGAGAACTCTCACGTCATCCCCGGCCTGCTGCGCCGCTTCCACGAGGCGGTCCAGTGCGGCGCCGAGCGGGTGACCATCTGGGGCACGGGCACCCCGCGGCGGGAGTTCCTCCATGTCGACGACATGGCCGCCGCCTGCGTCCATGTCATGGAACTGGACCCGGCGGTTTACCAGGCCCATACCCGGCCCATGCTGTCGCACATCAACGTCGGTACGGGTCAGGATGTCACCATCCGCGAACTGGCCGAGACCATCGCCCGGGTGACGGGTTTTGGTGGGGAACTGGTGTTCGATCCCAGCAAGCCTGATGGCACCCCGCGCAAGCTGCTGGATGTATCGCGGCTCAAGGCCCTGGGCTGGGAGGCGAGGATTGGGCTGGAGGCGGGGCTGAGGGATGCCTATGGCTGGTATCGGGAGCACGGGGTCTGAGGGGTGATGACGCTGACGCGATTCAAGGATAGCCACCCGCGGCTGATCATCTGCCTGTGCCTGGGGTGGGCCATCGGTGCCTGGGCGGGAAATGCCGCGGAAGGTGTGGCTGCCACCGAGTGGGGAGAAGATGGCGCCGTGCGCGGAAATAGCCCTGGACAAGTTAATGGCGCCGCACGGGGGAAGGATGGCGAACAGGGGAATGCCACCGCTCGGGCCGACTTCCTGCGCGCCGAGCGGTCCCTCAAGCAGGGTGACCCAGCGGCCTTTGCGGCCTTGCGGGATCGCCTGCGCGATTATCCCCTCTACCCCTACCTGCGCTTCGCCGAACTAGGTGATCTCAAGATCGCGCCTGATGCCGCCATCGATGCCTTCCTGAGCGAATTTCCGGACACACCCCTGGCGGAGCGGGTGCGCGCCGCCTACGTCAAGCGTCTGGCCCAGGCTCTGCGCTGGGCCGAGCTGGTCCGGGTCTATCGGGAGGATGAGGGCTCAGCGGAACGACGCTGCCTCTATCGACGCGCCCTCCTGGAGACCGGGGACCAGGGCTTGGCCAAAGCCCAGGACCCGGCTCAGACTCAGGCCCAAGCCCAAGCCCAAGCCCAAGCCCAAGCCCAAGCCCAAGCCCAAGCCCAAGCCCAGGCCCAGGCCTTTGCTGCCCTGGGGCTGGAAGACCTCTGGCTGGTGCCCCGCGCCCAGCCCGCCGCCTGTGATCCCTTGTTCGCGGCCTGGTATGCCCGGGGCGAGCTGTCCACTGAGCTGATCTGGCAACGCATCCGCCTGGCCCTGGCGGTGGACGAGGTGGGCCTGGCCCGCTCTCTGAAGGACTGGCTGCCGGAGGGTGAGCGGAGCTGGTTCGACCGTTGGCTGGCCATTCGCGAGCGCCCAGCGCGGGTCCTGGAGCCCCTGGCCGCGACCGGCGCACCCTTCCCGCTCGCCGCGGCGATGCTCGCCGATGGCATCGCCTGCCTGGCGCCGAAACAACCCGAACAGGCCGCCTCCGCCCTGGGCATCCAGGGCGCCATCCTGTCAAAGGACCCGACGGCCTGGGACCGCGCCCATGCCGCGGTTGGCCAGGTCCTGACCCCCCTTGATGGCCCACGCGGGCTGGCGGTCTGGGATCGGCTGGGTGAGCGCGCGGACAACCTGGATGCCCAGGAGCGCCGGCTGCGGGCGGGCATCGCCCAGCGGGACTGGGCGCGGGTGGCGGACTGGGTGCGGCGCCTGCCCGAGCGGGAGGAGAAGCGCGACCGCTGGCTGTACTGGCAGGGCCGCGCCGAGGTCGCCCTGGGCCAGGATGAAGCCGCCCGGGCGACCTTCGCCGCCGCGGCCCGCCAGCGCAGCCTCTGGGGTCTGCTGGCGGCGGATTGGCTTGGCCTGCCCTACAACCTCGACTCACGCCCGGTCGCCGTCGAGCCCGAGCGCCTCCAACGTCTTGCCGCCCGCCCGGCCCTGGAACGTATCCGGGAACTGCGGCATCTGGGCCGGGACGCGGACATGCGCCGCGAGTGGCGGACCCTGACCCGTGACCTGGATCCCCCTGATCTTCAGGCCGCCGCGCTGCTGGCCGCCGGCCTGGACTGGCACGACCAGGCGATCCTGACCCTCGCCCGGACCGACTATTGGGACGACCTGGAGCTGCGTTTCCCCCTCGCCCATCGGGATCTGGTGGAGGATCAGGCCTGGCAGACCGGGCTACCCGCCGACTGGATCTTCGCCGTTATCCGCCAGGAGAGCGTCTTCAACCCCACCATCGCCTCCGAGGCTGGCGCCCTGGGGCTGATGCAACTCATGCCCGGCACGGCCAAGGACCTGGCCACCGAGGTCGGTGACCCCGCACCGGGGCGCGGCACCCTCCTGGCACCGGCGGCGAACATCGACCTGGGCAGTCGCTACCTGGCCCGGATGCGCGACCGCTTCGGCCACGCCGCCCTGGCCACCGCCGCCTACAATGCCGGCCCCAATCGGGTCGCCCGCTGGCGGCCGACCGACCGCTGCATCGAGGCCGACCTCTGGATCGCCACCATCCCCTATGCCGAGACCCGCGGCTACGTGGAGCGGGTGCTGGCCTATCGCATCATCTACCAGCGGCGCCTGGGGCTGGAGCCTTTGCGTCTGAGCGAATTCTTGCCGCCAGTGCCAGCGGGATGACCAAATGCCATCCTGCACCTGCACCTGCTGCCTGGCACCTTCGCTATGCTGGTCTTTGGCATGCGACAATGTCCAAAACAAGCGAAAGCGACCATTTTCTTAATTACGCAACGGAGAAAATGTGAATCCCATGACGAGAGTCTTGCTCGTGCGTGTGGACTGGGACCCGGATATGAAGGTCTGGGTTGCCGATAGTGACGATGTTCCGGGCTTGGCGACCGAGGCCGAAACCGTCGACGCCTTGATGTCCAAGCTCAAGGTCATGATCCCCGAACTACTTGAACTGAACGGGTGGCCCGATCAGGAGGAGGTGCCTTTCGAACTCCTGATCCGTCGATTCGAAACCACGACCCGCCGGGCGGCCTGATGGGTGAGGGCTATACGCCGGAGCTAATGCGGCTCCTGCTCAGAGCAGGCTGTCGCTTCGAGCGCCACGGAAAGGGTGATCACGACATCTGGTACAGCCCGATCACCGAGTGCCGATTCATTCTGGATGCCAAGATCCGCTCGCGCCATACGGCGAACGCTGTCCTCAAACAAGCGGGCCTGCCCAAGCATTTCTGATCAACCGGAGTTTGGAAACGGTGCCCGGATAACTTCCAGGTACCTGATCTGACCACCCGTTGAAACATCGCCTATGAAAAGACTTCCCTCTGGTGGTCTGGACGGTGACCCCCTACAGAATGGTGATGATTGAGGGATGAGAAGCCAAGGACACGGTTGGATTGATGGGTACCTCCCAACCTTCAGCCCGCCAAGGCCCGCCGCAGGGCCTCCTCTACCGCCGCTTCCGTCACCGGCAAGGGGATGGCTGCGAAGAGCGGGAAGCGAGCAGTCATGGCCTCGAACTTGGGCAGGAATTCCGGCTGATAAAAGGCGATGACCTTGACCCCGGGATGGCGCTGCAAATAGGCCATCAGGGTCTCCAGATTACTGGTGCGGTCACGGAAATCGGACTGAAAGTTGTACTCGGTGACGATGACATCCGGCAGGCGCTTCTTGAGGGCGGCCTGAGCCTTGCGTTGGGAATTGACCACCTCGGTGTCGAAACCCAGGCGGCGATAGAGGGGTAGCAGGTTGGGGTAGCCGCCCAGTTCGATGATGGCCAGCAGGCGGGGGCCGCCAGAGGGATGCGCGCGCTCATTCAAAATCAGGCAAACACCACCCAAGTGGTGGCGATGTACTTGACCCCTGACTCCATGCGGGCGGCACGGTGTTCGTGGGTCCAGAAGGGCGGGAACAGGACCAGGGTCCCGCGCTGGGGGGTGACGCTGACGTTCTGGTAGAGGAACTGGGTCTCGCCGCCGGGACCGGGGACGTCGTTGAGGTACCAGAGGGCCACGAGCTGGCGCTGGCTGAACTCATGGCTCCCCCCGTCGATATGCCAATGGTAATAATCCCCCGCCCGATAGCGCTGCACCTGGTAGCCCATGTCCTTGAACGGACCCTTGAAGTAGGGATAGGTCTCGCGGAATTCGCGCAGGGCGGCGGCCAGGGAGCGGAAAAACATCTGGTCCACGTCCTGCCAGTCCTCCTTGTTGCTCACCACCAGGTCCATGGTGGACTTGACGCTGCTGTCCTTGGCCTGGACCTGGCCGATGCGGCCTTCGTGCTGCTGCTCCGGATGGGCCTCGAAGCGGACGATCACCTCGTCGCAAAAGGTCGGCGGCAGGGCGTTGGGACGGGCGAAGATGAAGCTGCCGGGCTTGACCTCGCGGATGCTGGGCAGGGGGACGATCTCGCGGTCGAAGAGGGTCATGGCGAATCCTGGTCGGTGGTACTGGCTGCTGGGCGCTATTGTCCGGGGAGGGCCCAGACAGGGTCAATTCGACCGTGCTGAGGATGGAAGGAACCCAATCGCGCGCAGCCGCGATCCCTTTTGACGAGGTTCATTCCGCTCCCGTGGCTCATCCACCCGAGGCTGGTCCAGATGGAACCCTGGCGGCGCCAGTCAAGCGGTTGTCGCGGCCCCGCGCAGGGCGGCGCGGATGATCTCCTCCGAGGTCTTGGCCCCCTCGGCGACGGCGCGGGCCATGCGATTGGCATCCGGGGGCCGATAGCCGAGGGCGATCAGGGCCTCGATGGCGTCGTTCAGGGGCTCTGCCGCGGATGTTGCCGTGCGGGGAGATCCCGCCGTTGCTCCCCCGGAAGGCGCCGGGCCGCCCGCCAGACCGGCTACCCGGTCGCGCATCTCGATCACCAGGCGTTCCGCGGTCTTGCGGCCGATGCCGGGCAGGCGGATGAGTGCGGCATGGTCCTCCTGCTCCACGCACTGGGCGAAGCGGCGGGCGTCCATGCCGGAGAGGATGGCCAGGGCCATGCGCGCCCCGACGCCGGTGACCTTGAGCAGGTCGCGGAACAGGGCCCGGTCCGCCTCGCGCAGGAAGCCGTAGAGGGTGTGGGCGTCCTCGCGCACCGCCAGGTGGGTCACCAGGGTGACCTGCTCGCCCACGGCGGGCAGGTCGTAGAAGGTGGACATGGGGGCCTCCAGCTCGTAGCCGACCCCGTTGACGTCCAGCAGCAGCCAGGGCGGCTGCTTGTGGACGATCTCGCCGCGCAGCCGTCCGATCATGGCCGGAAATCCCGCCAGGAGGCCGCGGCGCGCCGCCGCGCCGGGATGCCCATGGAGTGGGCATGGCACAGGGCCAGGGCCAGGGCGTCGGCCTCGTCCTCCGCCGGTTCCGCGTCGAGTAACAACAGGATGCGCACCATGTGCTGGACCTGAAACTTTTCCGCGCCGCCGCTGCCGACCACCGCCAGCTTGACCGACTTGGGGCTGTATTCGTGGACCTGGACCCCGGCCTTGAGCCCGGCGCAGAGGACGGCGCCGCGGGCCTGACCCAGTTTGAGGGCGGCGGTGGGGTCCCGGGCAAAGATCAGTTGCTCCACCGCCATCTCGTGGGGGGCATGGTCCGCCACCACCTGGGCCACGGCGTCGAAGATGAAGCGCAGCCGCTCCGGCCAGGGGTGTTCGCCGACGCGGATGCAGCCGCTGGCGACGCGCCGGCTGCGGTTGCCGTCGGTGTCGATGACGCCATAGCCGGTGGTGCGGGAGCCGGGATCAACTCCGAGGATGCGATGGCGCAGGGCCTGCCCGCCCCGCGCGTTACCATGGTCAAGGCCGGCCAGTATGGCCTGGGCGGAGGTCCGGGAGCCGGAATCGATCCCGAGGATGCGATGGCTTGGGGGCTCCCGGACCTGCTGGTTACTTCGGCCAAGGCTGTCCGGTACGGCCCGAGCGTCGGTGGGCGGGATGACGAGCATCGGGGGTTGGATCAGTTGCGGGAATCCGGCAATCCGGCGGGAGGCTGAACCGTCGGGTTCAGCCCTCCAGCTCCGCCAGGATGGCCTCGGCGATGTCGGCGTTGGAGTAGACCACCTGCACGTCGTCTAGGTCCTCCAGGAAGTCGATCATCTTCAAGAGCTTTTCCGCCGTGTCACGGTCGTCGATGGCGGCCTGGGTCGAGGCGTTGTAGGTCACGTCCCCCTCGCCGTTGGCGAAACCGGCGGCGATCAGGGCGTCGCGCACCGGGCCAAAGTCGTCCGGGGTGGTGATGACGTCCAGGGAGCCGTCGTCGTTGCTGATCACGTCCTCGGCCCCTGCCTCCAGGGCGGCCTCCATTAGGGCGTCCTCGTCCAGCCCTGGCGGGAAGCTGATGATCCCCTGCTTGGTGAAGAGATAGGACACGGAGCCGCCGGTGCCCAGGTTGCCGCCGTGCTTGGAAAAGGCATGACGCACGTCGGCGGCGGTGCGGTTGCGGTTGTCGCTCATGCAGTCGACCATCACCGCCACCCCGCCGGGGCCATAGCCCTCGTAGCGGATCTCCTCGTATTGCTCGCCCTCGGCGCCGCCGGCGCCGCGCTTGATGGCGCGCTCCACCGTGTCCCGGGGCATGTTGGCGCCGAAGGCCTTGTCCATGGCCAGGCGCAGGCGCGGATTCATCCCCGGGTCGCCGCCGCCCTCCCGGGCCGCCACCGTCACCTCGCGGATGAGCTTGGTCCACATCGAGCCGCGCTTCTTGTCCTGCGCCGCCTTGCGGTGCTTGATATTGGCCCATTTACTGTGACCGGCCATGAGTCTCCCCCCACCCGACAACCTGAAAAGGGCCGCATTGTAACATCGGTCAAAAAGGCGCCGAGCCGAGGGATGAAGGTTTTCCCGAGCGTTTGGCAGCGCCGGGTCGCCGCGGGTGAACCCCAGGACCGGCGCGCCGACCCGCGGGCCGCCGTGGCGCTGGGCGATTTCGAACGCATCACGGCCCTGTTGGACCAGATCCGCGAATTTGGATAGCGCCCTTTTCCGGATGTTGGCAAAATCCGCCTATGCGGACGATTTAGAAGCCTTCACGCGCCTGGGTGGTCCGGGCGGAGGGGGCTCGTCGCCGTCGCGATCCTCGCCGCGATGATGCCGGAGGCGGCCTCCCCCCGGAGCAGAGCAGATAGCCGGCCCCGTACAGCAGGAGCAACACCAGCCCCGCGACGATGCCCGTAACCCAGGCGGTGGTCCGGACCCCCGCGTAGGCACCGTCCTGGTCCATCTTGGCGATCATCAGCCAGGGGGTGCCTGCGATGGCGGTGGCGTAGGCAAGGATGGGTTGGCCCCGGAGACCCCTGGCGTCCTCCAGGTCGGTTCTTGCTGCTAAACTGCCGCCATCCGCCGCCATCCGCCGCCATACGCGGCCCGATCGTCAAGGCTGCGGGGATCAGGTCGGGGTCGGCCCCTGGCGACCCGGGTCCAGGGGGGCACCCTGGCGTCTCCTGGCGCTGGTCGCGGGTGCCGATCTTCCGTCTGACATCATGCGACCCTGGAATTGGGAGCCGTCCTTGCCATCCATCACGCGCCGCCTGGGCGGCTACCTGCTGCTGGTCTCGCTCCTGACCCTGGGGGTCGTGGGGCTCTCTCTGGCTAAGCCTGAGGACCGCCGCCGCTCACAACGAGCAACTGGCCCAGGAGATAGGCCGTGTCTTCTTCAAGCAATTGCTCATCACCCGCCGCTGGAACGCCCAGCAGGGGGGTATCTATGTGCCCATCAGTGACGAAGTTCAGCCCAATCCCTATCTGGAGGATCCCCAGCGGGATATCGTGACGACCAGTGGCGCGCATCTGACCAAGATCAATCCGGCCTTCATGACCCGTCTTCTGTCCGACATGACCGAACAGAGCGATGGGGTCCGCTTTCACATGTCCAGTCTCAAACCCATCAATCCGGTCAACAGCCCCGACGACTGGGAGCGCCAGGCGCTCCTGCGGTTCGAGGCCGGGGCCACCGAGTACGCCGAACTGGTCACGGAGGCCGAGGGCCCTGTTTTCCGCTTCATGGGCCGGCTCAAGGTCGATCAGACTTGTATGAAATGCCATGAAAAGCAGGGCTATAAGGAGGGTGACGTGCGCGGCGGCATTCGCGTGTCGCTCCCCTGGGCGCCCTTCCAGACCACCCTGGATGCCACCCGTCGCCAGTTGCTCCTCCTGCACGGGGCCAGCCTGGTAGGGCTCCTCATCCTCCTGTGGGGCGGTGGCTGGGTGGTCCTGCGCGCCTCGCGGGAGGTCGATTCCCTCAACCGCCACATGAAGTCACTCAACCTCCGCCTGGAGTCCTCGGCCCTCACCGACTCCCTGACCGGGGTGGCCAACCGGCTGCATTTCGACCGGATACTGGACGCGGCCATCGCCCAGGCGGGGCGCTATGGGACCGCCCTGTCGCTCCTCATGCTCGACATGGATCACTTCAAGCGCGTCAACGATACCCAGGGTCATGCCGTCGGCGATCAGGTGCTCAAGGAGTTCGCGCGGGTGGCGCAATCCCTGTTGCGGTCCTCCGACCTGCTGGCGCGGTGGGGCGGCGAGGAGTTCGTGGTGGCCACGCCCAGTACCGGCCTGGATCCCGCCCTGCGCCTGGCCGAGCGGTTGCGGGCTGCCGTCCAGGCCCATGCCTTTCCGGTAATCGGCAGCCTGACCGTCAGCATCGGGGTCACCGAATACCTGCCCGGCGACACCAACGCGGCCCTGATGGAGCGCGCCGACCAGGCCCTCTATCGTGCCAAGGCCCTGGGCCGCAATCGGGTCGAGGGGTTGGGCTAGATTTTTTGGCTTATTTTGGTTGGGGGGCTGACGGGATGGCGAGGTCCATCCCGGTCACCAGATCCGTTTTGGAAAAATCGTCGCCTTTGAATAACAAGGGTTCATCCCTCAGCTTGGCCAAGGCGTATGAAAAACAGTCGCCGAAATTCAGCGCAGCAGGATGCCGGCCTTTGCCAAAGCGTAACCATGCAGCGAAGGCAAGCGGCGCCATCCTGGCATCCACGGGCGCTATCTCGGCACGGGCAAGGTTGAGCAATGCCTGGAGTTCATGGGTACCCTCCTTACCCCGGCGACTGTTCACGACCATCATGGCCTCCAGCCAATTGACGGCGGAAATGCTATTGCCCGGTTGGCTGGCCAAAGCGCCGATATAGAGTTCGGCTGCCGGTTCACCCAGGATGATGCAGACCAGGGAGGAAGTGTCAATAACCACTTATTCCGGTAGGCCATTTTGGTCATAGCCGACAATTTCATCGGCGCTGAGTGGATCGAGTTCAGGCAAGGCGGCGCAGCGTCGGCTGATGGCCACCATGGCCGCGAACCGTTCCTCGGTCGTCAATTCCGTAATTTCTTCCGGTTTACCCCTCAGCTTTTCCAGCAGGGCGATCACCTCCTTGTTCACCGAACGATGATGCATTTCAGCTTGTTGCTTCAACCAGCCATGCAATTCATCCGGGACTTCTCTAACAGTCATGGTTGCCATCTTGCACCTCGCCATAGGGATGACGACATTATATTGGGGTCGCCATATACCTGCCAGACGACACCGGTACGGCCCTGCTGGTGCGCGCCGACCAGGCTCTATGTCGGGCCAAGACGCTGGGCCGCAATCGGGTCGAGGGATTGGACTAATGAACCTTTGGCGGCCATCTCCGGCCCGTCCCGCCTCATTCGTCCCGCAGGGCTAGGATCGGGTCGAGGCGGGCGGCATTCAGGGCCGGCAGCACCCCGGCGACCAGGCCGATGAGGCCGGCGCTGGCCTCGGCGGCCAGGGCGAATTCCCAGGCGATGCGGGTCGGCAGGGCCGGCACCAGGGCGCCGATGAGCCCGGCGCCCCCCAGCCCCAGGGTCAGGCCGGCCAGGCCGCCCAGCAGGGCGAGGATCAGGGCCTCGCCAAGAAAAAGCAGCAGGATCTGCCCCTGGGCCGCCCCCAGGGCCCGCAGCAGGCCGATCTCCCGGCGGCGCTCGCGCACGGCGATGGTCATGATGGTCAGGATGCCGATGCCCCCCACCGCCAGGGAGATGGCGCCGATGGCCCCGACCGCCAGGGTCAGGACGTTCAGCACCGAGCCGGCCACCTCCAGCATCTGGTCCTGGGTGGTGACGGTGAAGTCCTCGTGGCCATGACGCTTGAGCAACACCTGGCGCACCCGTTCCGCCATGGTCGCCCCGTCCACCTCCGGGCCATAGAGCAGGTCGATCTCGAACAGGCTCTCGCGGTTGAACAGGGCCAGGGCGCGCGCCACCGGGATGTAGACCGTATCGTCCAGGTCAAAACCCAGCATCTGGCCCTTGGCCTCCATGACGCCGATCACCCGGTAGGGCTCGCCGCCGATGCGGATGCGTGCCCCCAGGGGGGAGGTGGCGCCGAAGAGCTCGTCCCGCAGCTTGGCACCGAGCACGGCCAGGGCCCGCTCGCCGGCGTTGCCGGCGCCCTCCTCCGGCAGGAAGCGGCCCAGTTGCGGCCGCATCAGCCAGACCGCCGGCACCTGGCTGCCGGCGCCGATGACCAGGGCCCGGCGGGTGCGGTCGTTGCCCTCCACCTCGGCGTTGCCCTGGGTCACCGGCACCACCGCCGTCACCCCCGGCACCCGCGCCAGGGCTTGGGCGTCCGCCAGGCTCAGGGGGCGCACGTTGTGCAGGATGGCGCCGGACAGGCCCAGGGTCGAGACCTTGCCCGGGGCTACGGCCACCAGACGGGTGCCGAACTGGGAGAACTCGGTGAGGACGAAGCGATGGATGCCCTCGCCGATGGCGGTGAGCAGGACCACGGCGGCGATGCCGATGGCGATGCCGGTCACCGTCAGCAGGCTGCGGGCGCGATGGGCGACCACGGCGCCCAGGCAGAAGCGGACGAAGTCGGTGGCGAGCATGGCCTCAGCCCCCCGCCAGGGCCAGGACCGGGTCCAGGCGCGCCGCGCGCAGGGCCGGCAGCAGGCCGAAGCCGATGCCGGTGGCCAGGGAGACGGCGGCCGCCGCCAGGGGCGCCCAGAGGGGGACGACCAGTTGGAAGGCGCTGACCTGCGCGTTGAAGACCCAGGCCCCGCCGTAGGCGACGCCCAGTCCCAGCAGGGTCCCCGCCATCGCCAGCAGCAGGGCCTCGGTCAGAAAGAGGGCGAGGATCTGCCGCCGATCCGCGCCCAGGGCCTTGAGCAGGCCGATCTCCGGGGTGCGCTGGGACACCGCCACCAGCATGACGTTCATGATCAGCACCCCCGCCACCAGCAGACTGATGGCGGCGATGCCGGCGACCGCCAGGGTGAGGGCGTGGAGGATCTTGTCGAAGGTCGCCAGCAGGGCGTCCTGGGTGATGAGGGTGATGTCGTCCTCACCTTCGTGGCGCTCGCGGATGATCGCCCGCACGGCCTCTGCCGCCGGGGCCAGGGCGGCACGACCCCGGGCCTGGATGAGGATGCGGAACAGGGCCGGGCTGTTGAACAGGGCCTGGGCGGCGGCTACCGGGATCAGCACCGTGTCGCCCAGGTCGGCGCCCAGGGAGAAGCCGGAGCTGGCCAGGGTGCCGATGACCCGGAAGCGACGGTCCCCGATCCGCACCCATTGCCCCAGGGGCGATTGCTGGTCGAACAGTTCCCGGGCCAGTTTCTCGCCGAGGAGGGCAACGGCCTCGGCCTGGCGGGGATCGCCGGGGGGCAGGAACTGGCCCTGGGCCAGCTCGATCTGGCGCACCGGCTGAAACTCGGCGGTGGTGCCGACGACATTGGCCTCCCGCTCGCGGTTGCCGTGGGACACCGGCGCGGAGCCGAGGCTCAGGGGGGCGACGCGCGCCACGTAGGGGGAACGCAGCAGGGCCAGGGCATCGTCCAGGGTCAGGTCCCGGGCGGTATCACCGAACAGCGGCGGCGCCCCGCCGGTGGTCTCGTTGCGCCCGGGGAGGACGATGAGCAGGTGGGTGCCAAGCTGGGTGAACTGACCGGTGACATATTGCCGCGCGCCCTCGCCCAAGGCGCTCAACGCCACCACCGCCGCCGTCCCCAGCCCCATGGCCAGCAGGGTCAGCCAGGTACGGGCGCGGTGGCTGGTCAGGGCGCGCAGGCCGAAGTGCAGGATGTCTTCCGGGCGCATGGTGATGGGTGGGGTTGGCGACGACCGACGCTATCAGGACAGGCGGCCCCGAAAGTCTTCGTAGCCAAAGCCTTTGATCACGCGCAATTCATCTGTGTCGGAATTCCACAGGGCGATGGCGGGGAGGGGCAGCCCGTTGAAGGTCGTGTTCTTCACCATGGTGTAGATCGCCATGTCATGGAACAGCAGGCGGTCGCCAACGCGCAAGGGCTGGGGAAAGCTGTAGTCGCCGATGACGTCCCCCGTCAGGCAGGTCCGTCCGGCCAGGCGGTAGTCATGGGGCCAGTGACCGGGATCAGCGGCCCCCGCCACCGCCGGGCGATAGGGGGTTTCGAGGACATCCGGCATGTGGCAGGTGGCGGAGGTGTCGAGGATGGCGATGTCCATGCCGTTCCTGGTCACGTCCAGCACCTCGGCCACCAGCACCCCGGCGTCCAGGGCAATGGCCTCGCCGGGTTCCAGATACACCTCCAGGTTCCAGCGGCGACGAAAGTCCTGGATGAGGTGGATCAGGTCGTCGACCTGATAGTCGGGACGGGTGAGGTGGTGGCCACCGCCAAAGTTGAGCCACTTCAGGCCGCCGAGCCAGGGGGAGAAACCCTCCTCCACCGCGGCCAGGGTGCGGGCCAGGGGCGGCAGGTCCTGTTCGCACAGGGTGTGGAAATGCAGGCCGCTGAGGCCCGTTAGGTCCTGGCCGGGGAACTGGGGGCGGGGGATCCCCATTCGCGAGTGAGGGGCGCAGGGGTCATAGAGGGGATGCCAGCCCTCGCTGTGCTCCGGGTTGATGCGCAGGCCGAAACTCAGCCCCGGTCGCCGCACCCGCGCCGCCTGGATCAGGGGCTGGAAGCGTTGCCACTGGCCGAAGGAGTTGAAGAGGACGTGATCGGCGAGGTCGAGGATCCGTTCCAGTTCCTCCGGACGGTAAGCCGGGG
>JAGVUH010000635.1 GCA_019136395.1 Gammaproteobacteria bacterium | reverse complement strand
CTGGGTGACGCGGGCAGCCAGTTGCTGGGCTATCTCCTGGCCTGGGCCTGCGTGGCGGGTAGCGCTAATCCCGGAGGGGGGCCGGATGCCGCGACCACCCTGTGGCTGTGCGCCCTGCCCCTGGCGGATACCCTGGCGGTGATGGGTCGGCGGATGCTGAATGGCCAGCATCCTTTCAGTGCTGATCGCGGGCATCTGCATCATCTGGTGTCGCGCTGGTTGCGCAGCACGCGTAAGGCCCTGGTGTTGCTCCTGGCTGTGGCGGCGCTGTTAGCGGGGTTAGGGGTGGCCTTACAAGTCTGGCAGGTGCCCGAGTGGGTGCGTTTCCTGGGGGCCATGCTGATCTTTGGCCTCTATCTGCTGGTGCTGCGCAATGTTCGGTGCTGGTACCGGCGCTACTTCCAGGCGCATCGCTGAAGGGCATGGGGCAAGGGAAGGGCGGATGTGGTTTCAGTTTTAAAGCTGGCGCTGGCGTTCTGCCGGTGGATCAAGTGGACTGGCGACGTCCGCCAATCACCAGCGGCCAGCCCGGCGGCAACAGCCACCGGATTTGAGCCTTTTCCGGCCAGGGGCGTCATCGTGACCAACGAGCTTATCGACCGCTTGCGTGATGCGGAAGGGATCTGATGCGGGCCTTGCTTGACGTTAACGTACTGATCGCCCTGCTGGATGCTGGTCATGTGCATCACCACCGCGCCAGCCAGTGGCTGGCTCGGGAAATCGGGCACGGCTGGGCTTCCTGCCCCCTGACCCAAAATGGCTGCCTGCGCATCATGGCCCAGCCGGCTTACCCGCAAGCGCTGCCCCCGGCCGCCATTGCCAGTCGCTTGCAGCAAGCCACCACACATCCGGCGCACCGTTTTCTGCCAGACGACTACAGCTTGCTCGATGCCAGAGCCATCGGCGGCCGCGCCCCACTCGCGGACTGAGCGCCGTCGATGAGGGGTGAATGCCGCGTCGCCGTATCCCTCGTCATTCCGGCCGGGAAGCCGGAATCCAGGGCAGGGATAGCAACCTCGCAGTCACCACCGGCGCCAAAGTGGCCCGTCCGCTCACCCTCCCTGGCCTGGGTCCCGGCTTCCCGGCCGGGACGACAAACCACCCCCACCAGAACCCGAAACACCCCCACCAGAACCTGGCACCGGCCAGGTTTTTTTATGTTTGGGCCATCCTCTTCCGCGCGCTCGCGGCCTGGGCGGGCCTCGAGGTGGTGCGGATCGACTTGATCGAGGGCCGGCCGGAGTACCTGCGGTTTTCGGCGCCGACCTATCTTCTCGGCTGGCTCTACGAGCGGGTGGTGAATCGGGTCCCGGGCTTGGCCTGGTTGCGGGTGTTGTTGGTGGTGGAATTGCGCAAGCCGGGCTAGGAGCGGGTGGGGGCGTTGGCTACCTCTACGAGCGGTTGGTGAACCGGGTGCTGGGCTTGGCACGGTTGCGGGTTGTGGGTGGTGGAGTTGCTGAAGGCGGGATACATAAAGCTCACCCCAGCCGAAATTTTTGTTTTTGAATCGTTCTTTGGGCGGTGAATGCCGGGGGAAGCGGCCAGCGCGGCCATCGCCTCTGCCCAAGCGATTCGACAAACGGCGGTCGCCGAAGCCGCCTCCGCCGCTGCCATCATCCTGTCGGAGAAATCCTCGCGGATGTAGAGCTTGATCAAGGCGGAGGTATCGCAAAATAGGATCATCCGCGGTCCTCCAGGACCATCAGGCTGACCGGCGTCCCTGGCGTCGTCAACTCCACCGGAGCGGCCAACTGGGGCTTACCGCCATTCCAAGACACGGCGCCTCGCGCGATAGCCTCGCTAAGGCCCTCGCTCGTGCCCGTTGGAATGCCGATGATGCGGGCGATCGGCTTGTGGTGGGACGTTACCTCGATCGATTCCCCGGCCCGGGCTCGGGACAGGATGCGCGAAAGATTGGCCTTCATATCTCGGATCGCCACTTGCATCTGATGAGACCTCGCACCTTTATTGTGACTCTATTGTAGGTCATGGCGCATCATCGGCGAGGCCTGTCACTTTATCGACCTGCTGCGCTTTCTGGCCGGGGCGCCCATCGAGCGGATTAATTAGCGGATTAATTAGGGTCAGACCACGTTTTCTTGCTCTCGCGCCTACTATCTACGTGCGATAAACCGATTGGCGATGTCCGACCCGGATGATTTCGATACACAGCACACCCGAGTCCACGGAATAGATGACTCGGTAGTCGCCAGCGCGGACACGCCAGAGGCTTTGCGAGCCATGGAGCTTTCGGCATCCGTCGGGATACGGGTTTTCCGCCAGTGCTTCGACTGCCGCGAGCACGCCAGGAATCGCACGGCGATGCAGTCCTCGAAGCTCCTTCTCTGCCGATCGTTTCCAATGAATGCTATAGGAGGCCATCGCGCTTGAGCCCGTCGAGCAGATCGGTATGCGAAACGCTGGGCTCGTCGCGCCGTTCGGCCACAGTGGCCAAATCGTCGAGGTCTTCCAGTAGGGCCGTGAATTCGTCCAAAGGCAGAATCACGGCGCTCCGCCGATCGCTTTCGTCCACGATATATTGCGGGTGCAGGTGACTTGGGCTCATGGATTCCCTCCGTTCGCGGGCTTGCATGGGTGTTTAATGCGGGGCGGTAGGGATGATGACCGGGCGCGGTTTTTCGACCTCCCCTCGGTGCGGAGCGAGTCGAGTTCGGTCGATCGCGCCGCGGATCGGCAACCCGTAATGTTTAGCTAATCGCGCCAATCGCTTGCGTTCCGCGATCCGCGAGGCGCTTGGTGATTCGGGGCACGCTAGCGTGTCACGCGATGCGTGTCAACGCCAATGGCACCAGCGTGCCAATCCACTATACCCTGGGCGACGCGGGGAGCGGGCGCGAGCCTCCCTCCCCCCTGGCGGGCGCGGACCTCCCCTGGCGGGTGCGGACCTCCCTCCCCCCTGGCGGGCGCGGACCTCCCCTGGCGGGTGCGGATCTCCCTCCCCCCTGGTGGGGGAGGGTCGGGGAGAGGGGGGAGTCCGGCCTGGGCGCCCTGTCGGGCATATGGGCTATCATCGTCGCGTCCGTTACCTGGACGTGGTCACCAACAAGAAGCGCATCGACGCCGAGCGCGGCAAGGCTCTCAATGCCTTGGCCGAGCAGACCCAGGCGCTCAAGATGAGGTAGGTATGAGCGTGATGAATCCCACTCACGACGGCAGAATCCAGGAAGTTACGAAGCGGATCGTCGCGGCACTGGCGCCGGTCCGGGTGGTGTTGTTCGGTTCTTATGCCTGGGGCGAGCCTGATTGCGACAGCGATCTTGATCTCTATGTCATCGTGCCGGACCAACCGGAGCCCGCCTATCGCTTGGCACGACGCGCCTATCATGCCCTGCATGGCGTGCACATACCGGTGGACCTGGTGGTGCGAACCCGGACGGAGTCGGATCGCCAAGCGGGCGTGGCGTCGTCGTTCGATCGCGAGGTGTTATCCCGTGGGGTCGTGTTGTATGACTGATCCCGAGGCCATCGTGGTTGGCGCATGGCTCGAAAAGGCGGAGCGCGATCTTGCTTCGGCCGCGCGACTATTAGACGGTACCCCCCCTTATCTTGATACGGCGGTCTATCATTGCCAGCAAGCGGGAGAAAAAGCGCTCAAGGCTTTTCTTGCGGCTCGTGGTCAACCCCCTCGGCGT
>JAGVUH010000263.1 GCA_019136395.1 Gammaproteobacteria bacterium | reverse complement strand
AGGGTGAGCAGGGACTGCTCCGGCTCCACCCGGTCGCCCGGGGCCACCAGGACCTCGATGATCTCGACATTGGCGAAATCGCCAATGTCCGGCAGGGTCACTTCTTGCATTGTTACCACGTCGATTGTTCTCCAGGCCGCGAGGACGTACGGATCAGGTGCGAGCGGTGTTAAGACCCCGTCAGGCTGTCGCCGGATGGAGTCAGACCGTCGCCGGATTGGGCTTGTCCGGATCGATGCGATATTTCTCGATCGCCTCCCGCACCTGGCTGGCGGGGATCTCGCCCTCGTCCGCCAGGGCCTTGAGGGCCGCGACGGCTACGTACCATCGGTTGACCTCGAAGAAGCGGCGCAACTGACTGCGCATGTCGCTGCGACCAAAGCCGTCGGTACCGAGCACTACGTAGGGCTGGGCCAGATAAGGGCGGATCTGCTCGGCGTAGGAGCGGATGTAGTCGGTGGCCGCGATCACCGGCCCGGGGGCCCCGGCCAGTTGCTGGCTGACGTAGCTCTGGCGGGGGGGCGCCATGGGGTGGAGCATGTTCCAGCGCTCCGCCGCGATGCCGTCCCGTTTCAACTCGCTGAAGCTGGTGACGCTCCAGACATCGGCGTGGACGCCGAAGTCCGCCTCGAGCAGGTCCGCCGCCGCCAGCACCTCCCGCAGGATAGCCCCGGCACCGAGCAATTGGACCCGCGGTTCGCCTGCCGCCGCTACTCGGTATGCAACCGTTTCGGCCCCGGCCGCGGGTGTGCTCGCGGCCTCGCCCTCGCCCTCGCCCTCGCGCTCGCCGTCGCCCTCGGCGAGGGTGTCTGGCGCGGATTCCTCAACCCCGCCCGCCGTCCGCACCCGGTAGAGGCCGCGCAGGATGCCCTCCTCGGCCCCCGCCGGCAGGGGCGGCTGGACATAGTTTTCGTTCATGGCGGTGAGGTAGTAGAAGCAGTTTTCCTGCTCCTGGACCATGCGCCGCAGGCCGTCCTGAATGATTACCGCCAGTTCGTAGCCATAAGCCGGGTCGTACACCAAGCAATTGGGGATGGTCGCCGCCACCAGGGGGCTGTGACCATCCTGGTGTTGCAGGCCCTCGCCGGCCAGGGTGGTGCGGCCGGCGGTGCCACCAATGAGGAAACCCCGGGCGCGCATGTCCCCCGCTGCCCAGGCCAGGTCGCCGATGCGCTGGAAACCGAACATGGAGTAGTAGATATAGAAGGGGATCATCGCCTCCCCATGATTGGCGTAGCTGGTGGCGGCGGCGATCCAAGAGGACATGGCCCCGGCCTCGTTGATCCCTTCCTGGAGGATCTGGCCCTGCTTGTCCTCCCGGTAGTACATGACCTGATCGGCGTCCACCGGCTCGTAGAGCTGACCCACGGAGGAGTAGATGCCGAGCTGGCGGAACATGCCCTCCATGCCGAAGGTCCGCGCCTCGTCGGCGACGATGGGTACCACCCGCTTGCCGATGGCCTTGTCGCGCAGGATGAGGCTGAGGATGCGCACGAAGGCCATGGTGGTGGACATCTCCTTGTCCCCGGAGCCCTCCAGCAGGGGCTTGAAGACCTCCAGGGGGGGCGTTTCCAGGCGCGGGGCCGTCTCGACACGGGCAGGGAGATAGCCGCCCAGGGCCTCGCGCCGCTCCTGCAGGTAATTGAGCTCCTCGCTATCCGGGGCCGGCTTGTAGAAGGGAGCGGCGGCGATGCGGTCGTCGGGGATGGGGATGTTGAAGCGGTCGCGGAAGGCCTTGAGGTGGGCATCCCCCATCTTCTTCTGGGAGTGGGTGATGTTCATGCCCTCGCCAGCCACGCCCATGCCATAACCCTTGACGGTCTTGGCCAGGATCACCGTCGGCTGGCCCTGGTGCTGCACGGCGGTCTTATAAGCGTTGAAGACCTTGATGGGGTCGTGGCCGCCCCGGTTCAGGCGCCAGATGTCCTCGTCCGTGAGGGTGGCGACCATTTCCGCCAGCTCCGGGTATTTGCCAAAGAAGTGCTGGCGGGTATAGGCCCCGCCCTTGGCCTTGTATGCCTGATAGTCGCCATCCACGCACTCCTCCATGCGCTTGAGGAGCAGGCCCTGCTTGTCGCGGGCGAGCAGCGGGTCCCAGTAACTGCCCCAGATGACCTTGATGACGTTCCAACCGGCGCCACGAAAGACCGCCTCCAGTTCCTGGATGATCTTGCCATTGCCGCGCACCGGGCCATCCAGGCGCTGGAGGTTGCAGTTGACGACGAAGATGAGGTTGTCCAGTCGCTCCCGCGCCGCCAGGGAGATGGCGCCCAAGGCCTCGGGCTCGTCCATCTCGCCGTCACCGAGGAAGGCCCAGACCTTGCGCCCGGCGGTGTTCACCAGTCCCCGGTCATGGAGATAGCGCATGAACCGCGCCTGGTAGATGGCCATGAGGGGCCCCAGCCCCATGGACACGGTGGGAAACTGCCAGAAGTTGGGCATCAGCCAAGGATGAGGGTAGGAGGATAGGCCATTGCCGTCCACCTCCTGGCGGAAGTTGTAGAGCTGCTCCTCGCTGATCCTCCCCTCTAGAAAGGCCCGGGCATAAATGCCGGGGGCGGCGTGGCCCTGAAAGAACACCAGATCACCGCCGTGGTCCGGGGAGCGGGCGCGGAAGAAGTGGTTATAGGCCACGTCCACCAGGGTCGCCGAGGAGGCGAAGGAGGAGATGTGTCCCCCCAGTTCGCTGGACAGGCGATTGGCCTGCACCACCATCGCCATGGCGTTCCAGCGCACGAGGGAGCGGATGCGGCGCTCCATGGCCCGGTCGCCGGGGAACTTCTCCTGCCGGGTGATGGGGATGGTGTTGAGGTAGGCGGTGTTGGCGCTGTAAGGGAGATAGGCCCCCGAGCGGCGCGCCTTGTCGATCAGGCGCTCGAGCAGGAAGTGGGCCCGCTCCGGGCCTTCGTTCTCCAGCACGGCCTCCAGGGCATCGAGCCACTCCTGGGTCTCCTGGGGATCGATGTCGGGTTTATTACTCATGGACCTACCTCAGTGATGTCCCTCAGTGATATCTATTACCGCCGGCTGGGGCCAGGAACGGCATGGCCGGGATTATAGGGCCTGAGCTAAATCCAATATTTAAAATTTATTTGATCAATAAATAAGCCCGGCCGTGGGTGTGGCGGTAGCTGGGGCGGTGGCTGCGGGTGAGAACAGGGCGGATGGACGAGATGGGCGGATGGGCGAGGTATCCGGTCGGATACCTCGGTCCTTGGCCATGGCTGCAGAGGCTCGGTCAGCCGTTCGGAGCCCCGAAAAACCTTGCAATCCTGGCATGTCATTCCACGATTGCAAGGTCTGGGCATCCTGGTGCGCGTATCCAAGCCGTGACCCTGGGCCCGGTTTGGACCATGCTGGGTCATAGCCGGGGTGGCTCGCGCTACGCCGCCAGCCGCCCCTGCGCCCTCGCCCGAGTCCTCGCCCGAGCCCTTGCGGTCCTCGTCCGCCAAAGCCCCAGACGCCATTGAACCAACAGCGGACCCGCTGCTGCTCGACAACGAGCAGATCGAGGCCCTGGCGGATGTGGGCGTGATCCGCGCCGCGCTGCGCCATAGCACGGACCATCGCGTCACCGCGCTGGATCGGACCGACGACGGCCTCTGGGCCGAGGTGGAGGACGAGGAGAGCGAGCAAAAGCTGCATGTGGAGATCGCCGTCGATCTGGACGGGCATTTGCTCAGCGGTTGCGAGTGCCGGTCGTCCGACCCGGACGGCGGTGCCCACCTCGGCCCCTGCGTGCATGCCATCGCGGCCCTGTTCAGCTACGCCCGACGCCAGTCAGAGGCCGCCCTCGACGACCGGGCCCGGCTTGCCGACGCCGCCCAGACGGCGCTCACCGAGCGCCTGGCCAAGGCGCGGGCGGAGGTCGGCGTCGAGCCCCTGTCCACGGACGCCGAGAAGGTCGGCTACGGCCGCTGGCGCGCGCGCTCGGTGCAGTCCAGCACCCACTACCCCGTGGAGTACCGGGTGCATATCCGCTCCCTGGAGCGCCGCGCCAACTACTGCACCTGTCCGGACTTCGCCACCAACGAGCTCGGCACCTGCAAGCACATCGAGGCCGTGCTGCACCGGCTGCGCAAGCGCCCCAACTACAAGAAGATCAAGGCCCGGCCGGCGCCACGGCATTACGTCTTCCTGGACTGGGAAGGCGACGAGGCGCCCCTCATCCGCCTGCATCGCGCCGCCGAGACCGAAGCCAGCCTGAGCCCGCTGCTGGCCGATCACTTCGACGCCGCTGGCCGCTTCCGCCTCCGCATTCCCGACGACTTTCTGCGCTTCGCCGACCTGGTGGCCGAGCGTGGCGACCTCGAGGTCGGCGATGACGCCCTCGGCTACGCCCGCCGGCTGGCCGAGGACGCCGCCCGTGCCCGGCGCGCCGAGGAGATCGGCGCCCTGATCCGCGCCGGCGATGGCCGGCTGCCTGGCGTCCGCGCCAAGCTCTATCCCTACCAGGTGGAGGGCGTCGCCTTCCTCGCCGGGCGCGGCCGGGGGCTGCTGGCCGACGACATGGGTCTGGGCAAGACG
>JAGVUH010000672.1 GCA_019136395.1 Gammaproteobacteria bacterium | reverse complement strand
CCGCCGGGGCGGGCACTGTGGGGTCCAGTGGGTCCAGTGGGTTTTTTGATGCCTCCACGCCGCGTAAAAACCGGAGGTATCTCCCTCCCCCGGAGTCCGCCGGGGCGGGCACTGCGGGGCCAGTGGGTCCAGTGGGTTTTTTGATGCCTCCACGCCGCGTAAAAACCGGAGGTATCTCCCTCCCCCGGAGTCCGCCGGGGAGGAGTCCCCCGCCGCGTTAACGGCGTCCGGGGGCGAAAAAATCCGCTGCACCCGCTGAGTTGCCGCGCAGCCGGGGCGGTACGGGTTGGAAAATTCATTAAATACATGGGGATAACACCCTCTTTTAATTAGGATTGATCCTTTGATATACATAATATTAATAATTATTATTATTAATATTTAATATGAATGGTTATTTACCAGGGTGGCTGACCATGCCCTACCAGCGGATTGGTTGACGGACTGCCAACGGGCCTGTTGGGCGGAGATCCGGGTACCCCCGTTTACACCCGGCGCGGCCCGGCCCGAAAACCCGCTAGACCCGCTGGCAGGGCGGCTCATGCCCCGCCGCTATCCAGAATCAGGGGGGACCTTCCAGCCCCCCCCCCGCCAGGGCCTAGTCGTTCAGATCAATCGCATGAAACTCCTGAAGCCCGATCCCGTAGAACGTCTCATGACCCATGGTCTCGCGATGACTGATGCCCAGGGTCAAGTTGTTCTTCACCATTTTCAACACCTGGCCCTTTGATTCAGGGCTCCGCCGCATAGCCTTGCACCAGGCGAGGTAGGTGGCATAAAAAGCAGCTCGCCGCACCGAGGCCCTGGGATCAAGCACGCACTCGTCATAGATAAATACGAGGAGTGAATTCGTCCGCTGACGCCACTCCTCCATCAGCCGATCATGAACCCGGGACGGCGATAAGCCCTGTTGCTGAAGTAAGCGAATGGCGCCGCGTAAGGCCCAATGGGCGATCCCCGGCATTTCCGCGTCGATGATGCGTTGGGCCAGGTTCGGATCGGGCATCACCTGAGTACGCCGAAGGCTGTTGGGAAACTCGATGATCTCCCAGCGGGCGAAGAAGGCCTCGGATTGATCCTTGGTCGTGATGAAGTGGTTGGACATGAACACATGGGCCGCTTCGTTATGGACCTTCTGTGGCCGCCCCGTTGGATGACGGCCCATGAGGGTGTCACCGCCGGTAATCATCTTGAACACCGCCGCCGGAATCGCCCGTTCCTGCTCCAACTCACCCGCGACGTTCAGCCGGGAACCCTGCATCTGGGCGACGTAATATTCCCGATCCCAGTCGTAAGGCGAGATGGCGGTGAAGAAGGTGGGCGGCACCAACTGCTTGATGATCTCCATCAGGGTGCCTTTGCCCGCCCGACCGATGGGATCGTAAAACAGGATCGCCTTCTGATACCGATAGAGGAAGCCCAGCATGATGCCCCCCATTACTTCCTGGACGCGCTGGATCTGTTGTCCCGACTCCTCGGGATCGTCGGCACGGAAGGTCGTGGCCAGGAAGGCGAGAAACTGCGGGGTTGGGCGCTCTTCCGGGGTGATCCCGAGTCTGACACGTTGACGATGCGCGGCCAGCAACGGGGTGACGATGGTTTCCTCCCCCTGGATGCGGTAGAAGCCACCCGGACAGGCCAGGCCGATCGGGGCCGTGGCGAAGAATTCCGCATCCTCCACCAAGTCCAGGGCATGCCGGGCGAAGGCATCGTAGTCATACTTTTTGCGACAACCCACTTGACCATCGAAGGCCTGGGCCACCTCGCGGGCCAGGGCTTTAAAGGTGATGGGTTCCCACAACTGGCTGTCGGGGTTGACGACATACAGCACGTCGCCGATGGCGACCGGGCGCTGACCCCCCAGCGTCAGCGTCGTGATCAGGTCGTTGGCGTAAGCATGATGGGTCTGGGTGATCGTATGACGGCTCACCCGTGTGGCGCTTTCGATGCGCTGCTTGGAGACCCGAAAATTGGCGCGCTTCAAGGCATCCAGATAGCGTTCAAAATCCCCCGGGCGCTGGCTGCGCAGCAACGACAGGGCAGCAATCGCCTCCGGCTCCAGGGCGGCACCGACATCGTCGACGACGTCAATTACCACTTGATCGGCCTTAACCAGGGCTTGCAACAACTCTAGCTCCGGGGTGTCTTCCGCGCAGAGCCAATGCGTTATCCCCGTGCCCACGTCATGCACGAAGGGTTTGCCTTCTTTGCCCCGAGCGAAGAAAGCGGCATAGCTAGTTGAATCGCGGAAGGGTGCTTGGCAACGGACCTTGTCACTGACCCCCGCGCGGACCAATGCCCGCACGGTCATTTGACCCCGATCTTGGGTTTCGAGGAGGGTGTCAAGGGTCAGGTCCCGGCTGTGGATTGACTTGAGCCCTTGGCCGTCATCCCGCAATTCCAGGTCCATGCCCGACTGCCGCCCCAGCTCACGGAACCGCTCACCGTCGGGGCTGGCGATGCAAGTGGTATCGAAGACCTCCCGATTGCCTGGGTGGCAAGTGAGGCACGGTGGAGCGACCGACAGGCCTTCGCCCGTGATGCTGGGTTGACCCTCAAATACCAGGCGCCCGACATGGAACACGCTCAGGTCCAGGATGGTGGCGAGGCCATGCCCCACGACCTGATCGGGTTGTTGACGGCTGTAGCGGGGCTTTTTCCAGGTCAGCCCTAACTCCATGGCGCGTGCCAGCAGCGCGGGACGGAAGCGCTCCATATCGGTGGGGTCGGTGACCTTGAACCAGAGATGACCGTTGTCGGCCCCGAGCGGATTGCCGCCGCGCATGATCCGGGAAGAGGCGGAACTGACCAGAAGGTGTGACACTTTGGAAAAACCCGGCAGCAACTGGTCCAGGTCCTGCAACCACCCCTCACGAGATTGCGCGAAGCGCTCCGGCGTGTGCTGATCAATATCGCGGTCGATACATTGCCAGGCCGACTGCCGCATGTTCTCTTTGAAGCGCCCAACGGCCACATAGGTTTCACCGGCATGGTCGAGTTGATGGCAGCCGAGTTGGCGTTGGCGGTCCGTGGCCGGGAGGCCAAGCCGAGTTTCTAATTGCGCACTCGACAGGATGAGGAACGGCGTGCCGACCGGAATCTCCGGGTAATAGGCGTTGATCAGGGCGGCGTGCGGGTCCTGGCCAACCTCCGCCAGCAGGCCGGCCAGGGCATCGAGGGTGTCAATCCGGCGAGTCTCGGCCAGGCCGAAACTGAGATTGACATTCGCGGTTTTGACCACCTCACCATGGGCGTCGATTTGATAGGTTTTGCCTAAACGGTGATTGGGATCGCGGACGACCGTGATCAGGCTGTGAGGATCGGATTGGCTATTGACGCCCGGCACTTCCGGGCTTGGAAGATTGAATTTGTTTGACATATTAGTTTCCGAATTTTGTTGGTTGAATAAAACCAAGCGACGTGCTACCGAAGAATCAGCTAAAAAAGCTTAGTTAGAACTGAGGCACGGATAAGTAAGTAAAATAAGATTTGGTAACACGTCGCGTGGTTGTTTAACGAATTAGTCTTCGTCGCTCCAGATAAAGGTAAAATAGGCGGCGTCGATATATTCCTTTTCAGGGTGCTCAGAAATCTTCGCTAAAAGACCGTGGTGCCTGTCTAAGTAAACATACCGATCGGGGTCTTCGTCTGAAAGGCTCAATAAATACAAAGCTGC
>JAGVUH010000433.1 GCA_019136395.1 Gammaproteobacteria bacterium | reverse complement strand
TGCCGTATCTCCAGCTACCTTCAGTCCATGGCCTACCGCGGCTATAACCCGCTCGTCGCCATCCAGATGGCACTCTCCGGGCAGATTTATGCGGAGGGGAGCGAGTAGTTACGCCGATCCTGTAATTGTTCGGCAGGTATTCCCTCAGGTCCATTTGCCCAGCAGGGCGGCCATCTCCGGGAACTTGATCGGCTTGGGCAGCACATCGTTCATCCCCGCCGCCAGGGCCTCTTGTCGTTGATGAGGCAAGACCCCCGCGGTCAGGGCGATGATCGGCAGCTCAGTCAGACCGAGTTCATTCCGAATCAAGCGCGTCGCGGTCAGGCCATCCAGCTCTGGCATCTGCACGTCCATCAGGACGGCGTCATAGGCGTCGGGCTGCTGGCGCAACAGGGTCAGCGCCTGGCGGCCCTCCTCAGCCAGGGTGACCACGACCCCCTCCAGTTCCAGGGCTTGTTTGACCACTTCCCGGTTGATCTCGCTGTCGTCCACCACCAGCATCCGACGGCCGGCCAAGCCGGACACCGGGGGCGGCGGGTCGGCGGCAGTGGCCGTTGGCTGGGAAGCGCAGCGCCGGACCGGCAGTTCGAACCAGAAGGTGCTGCCCTTGCCAGGAGCGCTCTCGGCGCCGATCCGTCCCCCCATCAGTTCCACCATGCGTTTGCAGATGGACAGGCCCAGCCCGGTACCGCCGTAGCGGCGCTGGTGAGGATGCCCCGCTTGGTAAAAAGGTTCGAACAAGTGCGCCAGGTCAGTGGCGGCGATGCCGATACCGCTATCCCGGACCTCGCAGCGCAACCGCGCCGCCTGCTGGGGCAATACCTCAAGGCACATCCGCACCTCCACCTGGCCCTGGGGGGTGAACTTGAGGGCATTGCTGATCAGGTTGATCAGGATCTGCTCCAGGCGCAGGCCATCGACCTCGACGGGCGCCCCCGCCAGATCAACCGGACTCTCCAGGTGTAAGCGCACCCCCTTCTTCGCCGCCAAAGGGGCAAAGAACTCCACCACCTTGTCCAGCAGGGCCGTCAGGTCGCAGGGCTGGGGGGCGATGACCAGTTGGCCGGCTTCGATCTTGGACAGGTCGAGGATGTCGTTGAGGATGAAGAGCAGGGTCTCACCGGCCTGTTCGATGCGGCTCACCATGCCCTGCTGGCGGTCGTCCAGGGGCTCGCGCGCCAGCAACTGGGTCAGGCCGAGCACCCCGTTGAGGGGGGTGCGGATCTCATGGCTCATCTGGGCCAGAAATTCGCTTTTGGCAGCGTTGGCGGTCTGGGCCTCGGCGGTGCGGGCGGCGACCTCGCGCTCCAGATCCTCATTGAGATCCCGATAGCGTTGTTCGCTGGCGCGCAACTGCGCTTCGGTGCGTTGATGCTCAGCGATCTCGGCGGTCAAGGCGGCGGTTCGTTCCGCTACTTTAAGTTCCAGGGTGCCATTGAGGTGCTGAAGGGCTGCTTCGGCCTGCTTGCGCCTGGTGATGTCGCGGGCGAGGACGATGAATTCGCGGTCCGTGGCGTCGGCGGGCCCCAGCGCGGCGATGGACAGCTCAAACCAGGAAACGCTCCCCGGGGGAAAGGGTAAGGAATAGAGGGCGCCCCGGTGGTGACCCTGGACGGCGGCCTCGGCCAAGGCAGCCTGAAAGACCGCGGCGGCCGGCGCGGGCAGCACCTCGGTCACCTTTTTGCCCAGGAACAGCGGGGGTGGGAGGAAAAAAAATCCCAGGGTCTTGGGGATGAGCTTCGACAATCCGGCGGTCGCGATCCACCCGGAACATCAGGTCGGGCAGGGCGTTGAGCATGGCCTCCAGGCGTTGCGTGGTTTCGCGCAAGGCGAGTTCGGCCCGCTTGCGGTCATCGATATCGCGCGTGACGCCGAGGATTTCCTTGAACTGGCCGTCCGTGTCTATCAAGGGGGACGCCACGATATCGGTCCAGATGGGGTGGCCGTCCCGATGGATCTGGGTCAGTTCCAGATGGAGTGGTTCCAGCGGCTCGCCGCGCTGAAGCCGGCCAAGAAAGTCCTGGAACTCGGCTTGCACCACGGCCAGGGAGTCCGGGGGAAAGATGTCGGCCCAGGTTTGGGCCATGACCTCCGCCACGGAGTAGCCCCTTAGTTTGGCCACGGAAGGACTGATGAAGGTGAAGCGCCCATCGAGCCCCATGGTCCAGATGACGTCATTCGCGTTCTTGGCGATCAGGCGGTGCCGGGCTTCACTGAGGCGCAGTTGTGCCTCCGCGTGCTGACGGGCGCGGCTGTGGGCCTGGCGTTGCAGATGCTGGCGGAGGCGGGCGCGAATGACCTCGGGCGGGCCCGGCCAGTGGATGAAGTCACTGCATCCTGCCTGGAAGGCCAGCATTTCCATCTCCGGCCGGCCGGTCGTGCAGAGGAACACAATCGGCAGGTCCAGGTCCTCGCGCACTTGCCGCAGGGCAAGACAGGTGGCGAAACCCTCCTCTGGCGCCAACCCCGGGGAGAGGAGGACCAGATCAACGGGCTGGTGGGCGATGAGGTCCACCGCCTGAGCGGGGGTGGAGAGCGGATGGATGTCACCCAGGCCGTCCAGGACCGCAGCGAGGTCGGTGAACACGTCTGGCGAGGGGGCAAGGAGTAACAGCAGCGGACCGGCCGCCGCGAAGGAAGAGGGGCAGGCGGCGGGCGGCAGGGGGGCCGCTGGCGTACCATTAAGGTCGTTGTCGGTCTGGGTCGAGGTCCCGGGTGCGTTTGGCAACGGCGGGCGGGATGCTGGGTTGCTGGTAGGCACGGTAAAGCCCCTTTGGTTTATTCCATGAAGTTATTGCTTTCCAAGCAGCGGCTTGCGGCCGCTTCCTAGCCGTATGGCCTGCGGTCCCACTCACCGACAAATTTTCGCGGGCTCACCCACTGTCACGGGGCTGGCCGTCGCGTTTTTAAACCATCGTCTTAATTGGTTTAATTCTAATCCCACCGTCTCGCCTGCGCTATTAGCGCTAGAGCGTATTTTGCACCCTCCGATCTCATGGTTCAGGGGCTGACGGGGCCAAAGGCTCAGGAGGGCTTTGGCCGCTTGGCCTCGCACCGGAAATCACAACCCCGCGCCCAGAAGCGCTCTTCGGCCTCAATACCGGCCCCGCCGTTGGTCAGGTGGATGACCATCCCGCGGACGAGCTTCATCCCACCATCCAACTGGGGAATCCAAATCGTCACGAATTGATGGCGGCGCAAGGGCGCCTGGGTTACGACGAACAGCCCGCCCATGCTGTAGTTGCGGATGCGGCAGGGTTGGGGGATGGGACAGCCATTGAGGGCAATGCTCGCGGCGACATTCACCTGGTAACGTTTGTGCCAGCGCCGCTCCATGGCCCGGATATCCAGCCTCTGGTCGGGTAGCAGTTCGCCAAGTCTTTTCATAACCGCACCTCCAATTAGTTAAGGGCCGCGCTGATGCATTCAGTGCCGCCACGCAGGACGGGTGGCCCTGGCTGATTATTCTAGGGAAGTCCAATCATTGATGTCTTTTCAATGCCTTAAGCTCTGACCCCTCAGGGGGCTGAGGTTATAGCTTAGGCGCACGGGGCGGGGCAGGGCTATGCGTGAGACTTCTCAATCTGAAGTTTTGGAGTTTTGAGTGACCCACGAGGCCCAACGCCACCCCGGAAAGGTATAAGTGAGTATATTAGCTACCACGAAAATGCCCGCATATTAGCATTCCGTAGATTACT
>JAGVUH010000666.1 GCA_019136395.1 Gammaproteobacteria bacterium | reverse complement strand
ACGAAGTAGAAGTGCTCCGCCATCGCCCGGGCCGGCAAGGCCAGCAGGCAGAGCAGCAGGCAAAGCAGCGGGAAGAGCGGGACTTGGTTCAGGGACGGGTGCCTGGCAGGGCTTCTCACGGGTGGATTCCTCCTCGGGGCATGAGCGGGCGATTTTGTACCCAGCGCACGGTCCGCTTTGGTTGGATTGAATGCTTCAGCAAGATCGGACCCTCCCTAGCCTTGACGGAAGACCCTCCCTGGCCTGACGGCAGACCGTACCGCTCCGGGAAGTTCCGCGGCACGCCAGCCGCCAGTCACCAGCCACCAGCCGCCGATCCCGCCGGGGTCCGTCGAAGATGCTGACTGCGCCGGGGCATGCGGGGCTGAAGTTGCCTTAATTGGGGCGATCGGGCCGGGGGCAATGCGCAGGAGGTTAAGGCCTGGCCCCCAGCCTGCCGCGATGGATGCCCGAGGCCGGGGAAAAACGCGGTGTTCACCCCCGCCGATTTGTTAAACTCCGCCCTTTGTATTGGCCGTCCATCGCGAACCCGTCCCCGCCATGAATCTGAACACCACGGAAGAGATCATCGCTGACCTGCGTCAGGGGAAGATGGTCGTCATCATGGATGACGAGGACCGGGAGAACGAGGGCGATCTGCTGCTCGCCGCCGACCGGGTGACGCCGGAGGCGATCAATTTCATGGCCAAATACGGCCGGGGGCTGATCTGCCTGACCCTGACCAAGGAACGCTGCCAGCGCCTGCGCCTGCCGCTCATGGTCATGGAAAACCAGGCCCCGCACTCCACGGCCTTCACCCTCTCCATCGAGGCCGCGACCGGGGTTACCACCGGCATCTCCGCCGCGGACCGGGCGACCACCATCCGCGCCGCGGTGGCGGCGGACGCCCAGCCCCGGGACCTGGTCCATCCCGGCCACATCTTCCCCCTCATGGCCGAGCCCGGCGGCGTCCTGGTGCGCGCCGGCCATACCGAGGCGGGCTGCGACCTGGCGCGGCTGGCGGGTCTGGAACCGGCGGCGGTGATCGTCGAGATCCTCAACGAGGACGGCACCATGGCCCGGCGGCCGGATCTGGAGGCCTTCGCCCAGACCCATGGCCTCAAGATCGGCACCATCGCCGATCTCATCCACTACCGTGTCAGCCATGAGAAGACCGTTCGCCGCGAGTGCGATTGCGAACTGCCTACCGAGTTCGGCTCCTTCCGCATCCTCGCCTACCGCGACAGCATCGACGATGACCTGCACCTGGCCCTGGTACGGGGTGAGATCGCCGCGGAGCGCCCGGTCCTGGTCCGCGTCCACCTCCAGAACTCCCTGTGCGATCTCTTCGGCACCCAGCATCCCGGCTGTGGCTGGCCCCTGCGGGACGTCATGCGCCAGGTAGCCAAGGCGGGGGAGGGCGTCATCGTCGTGCTGCGCAATCGCGACCGGGTCGAGGACCTGCTGGGGCGGTTCAAGGCCCTGAGCCCGCGGGTCAAGGGCGAGGAGGGTATTCCCACCCGCTCCAAGGAACGCAGCGAACTGCGCACCTATGGCATCGGGGCCCAGATCCTTGCCGACATCGGCGTGCGCAAGATGCGCGTCATGAGCGCCCCCCGGGCCATGCATGGCATCTCCGGCTTCGATCTGGAGGTGGTCGATTACGTCGGTAGCGATGGCGGCCATCTCCTCTGACAGCGGTCACCCTCGCGCTTGATGCCCGTGAAGGACGGCCTCCTTCACCCCGGCCCCTGACAGGGCCTGGCCTGCGTGTTCATGTCCACCCCTTAAGTCTTTGGTGAATCAAATGATCAAGACCATCGAGGGCGACCTGCGGGTTGCCGGCGCGCGCTTCTGCCTGGTGGTGTCGCGCTTCAACGCCTTCATCACCGAGAGCCTGCTGGCCGGCGCCGTCGACACCCTCAAGCGCCATGGCGCGGAGGAGGCCGACCTGGTGGTCGTCCGCGTCCCCGGGGCCTTCGAGATGCCGGTGGCCGTCCAGCACCTGGCGGCCAAGGGCGGCTATGACGCCATCGTCGCCCTGGGAGCCGTCATCCGCGGCGGCACGCCGCACTTCGACTACGTCGCTGGCGAGTGCGTCAAGGGCCTGGCCCACGTCAGCCTGCAACATGGCCTGCCGGTGGCCTTTGGCGTCCTCACCGTCGATTCCATCGACCAGGCCATCGAGCGCGCCGGCACCAAGGCGGGCAACAAGGGCGCCGAGGCGGCCTTGTCGGCCATCGAGATGGTCAACCTGCTGCGCCAGTTGGCCTGAGATGTCAGGCCGTCGTAGTCAGGCGCGGCGCTATGCCGTGCTCGCCCTTTACCAATGGCAGATGACCGGCCAGGAGCCGGCGGCCATCATGCGCCATTTCTTCGATGACCCGGCCTGGATGCAGGTCATCGCCGAGGGGCTTGGTCTCCTCAAGGGCGAGCAGCAGTCCCTGGCGGATGCCGTCTACGACCTCAACCTGTTCCAGGAACTGCTGCGCGGCGTGCCAGAGCGGGTCGAGGACCTGGACCGTCAACTGGAGACCGTCCTGGATCGCCCCCTGCGTCAGGTGACCCCGGTGGACCTCGCCATCCTGCGCCTGGGGGTCTATGAGCTGGCCCAGAGCCCGCAGATCCCCTTCCGCGCCATCCTCAACGAAACCGTGGAACTGGCCAAGGAATTCGGCAGCACCGACGACAGTCACCGCTACGTCAACGGCATTCTCGATCGCCTGGCCCGGGCCCTGCGTCCCGCCGAGTTCACCCCCCAGGGTGGCGATGTCGCCGCGCCTTCGTCCGAGCCCCCGTCCACCGCGGGCCGCAAGCCCAGGTCCGCCTCCCCCGCCAGCGGGTCCTCAGCCGCCAGCGCTACTCCGGCCGCTGGGAAGCGGCCGGAGACGCCCCCCACCAGGCGAGAGCCTTGAGCAAACCGTCATGAGGGGGCAGGCCACACCCCTGAAACTGAGCACGTTGCCGTGACTTTCACCCATACAAAAGGCGTGAAAGCGCAAAGAGAATCAGCGCTGAAACTGAGCACTCTGTCGTGACTTTCATCCTATCCCTGGCGGCGTTCGCGCCGCGCCGTCCACACGGCGGTTACCCTTCGGGCGACTGCCCAGGTTGAGGCGCGCTTGTCGGAGTTCGACCTGATTCGCGCCCACTTCGCCCGCCTTGGGGCGGGGCGGGGTGACGTGGTCCTGGGCGTCGGCGACGATTGCGCCCTGCTGCGGGTGCCCGCGGGCCAGGAACTGGCGGTGAGCATCGACAGCCTGGTGGCCGGGGTGCACTTCCTGCCCGAGGTCGATCCCGAGGCCCTGGGCCACAAGTGCCTGGCGGTGGGTCTGAGCGATCTGGCGGCCATGGGGGCCGAGCCGGCCTGGGCGACCCTGGCACTGACCCTGCCGAAGGAGGACTCTGCCTGGCTGGCCGCTTTCGCCGCTGGGTTTGCCGGTCTGGCCCGGGACCATGGCGTGGCGCTGGTGGGCGGCGACACCACCCGTGGACCCCTGAGCATCTCGGTCCAGGTCCATGGCTTGGTCCCCGCGGGACTTGCCATCCGCCGCGCCGGGGCCCGCCCCGGCGACCTGGTGTGCGTCAGCGGTACCCTGGGCGACGCCGGTCTGGCCCTGCGCGACCTGCTGGCGGGGCTTGAGGTCGAGCCCGGTCTTCGGGACCGACTGGAGCGCCCCACCCCAAGGGTCGCCCTGGGCCTGGCCCTGCGGGGGCTGGCGACGGCCATGATCGACATCTCCGATGGTCTGGCGGCGGATCTGGGGCATATCCTGGAGGAGAGTGGCGCCGCCGTTGCCCGGGGGGAGCGGAGGGGGGGGGACGCCTCTTCTCCGGGATACTGCATTGAGGAAGGTGGCGCCGCCACTCCCAACCTGGGGGCCGAGATCCAACTGGCCGCGCTGCCCTTGTCGCCGGCGGTGTCCACCCGCCTCGCCCGGGCACCGGACTGCCTCCGGGGACGATTATGAGCTTTGCTTCACCCTGCCACCGGCGCGGGCCGGCGAACTGCCCGCCCTTGCCGATCGCCTGGGGCTGGCTTTGACCCCTATCGGCCGCATTCTCTCCGCTCCCGGGCTCTTTTGCCTGGGGCCCGACGGGAGCCGCTGGACCCCGGAACGGGTGGGCTACAACCACTTTCCGGACGCGGGCTAGGGACATGGGGGCTCCAGCCGCCAGGCGCCCCGGTTTCGACTGGCGCCGACCCCATCATTGGTTGGCCTTCGGCTTTGGCGCTGGCCTGGTGCCCTGGGCCCCGGGTACGATGGGTACCCTCGTCGCCATCCCCCTCTACCTGCTTCTCCAGGGGCTCTCCCCCGGGGTCTATCTCCTGGTCCTGGTCGGTCTCTTCCTGATCGGCCTCTGGGCCTGCGACAAGACCGCCCGGGAACTCGGTGGCGGGGACCCGGGGGCCATCGTCTGGGACGAGATCCTCGGCTATCTGGTCACCATGGCCCTGGCCCCGCCGGGC
>JAGVUH010000199.1 GCA_019136395.1 Gammaproteobacteria bacterium | reverse complement strand
GGTCGAGATCGGTAACACCGGCCACACGATCCTGCGGATCGCGGAGGAATTGGGGGTCGACCTGATCCTGGTCGGCAGTCATGGCCGTCATGGCCTCGCCGCCCTCCTGGGGTCCACGGCGCGCAGCGTCCTTAATGGTGCCCGCTGCGATGTCCTGGCGGTGCGGGTACCAGAGGACTGAGATCGGCCTGCCCCTATCTCAGGTCATAGGCAAGGAAGGCCCATTGTTCTAAGCTACCCAGCCAAGGTTTTTCCTGCCGGAGGGTGACATGACCGATCCCAGTAATCCCCGACACGCCCGAACGGGCAAGCACATCGATCTCGGTAAGCTCGACCGGGTGGTGGCGCAGGCCCGCCAGGCCCGCGAGGAACGCGCCGCGGGATACCGGGACCAGGCCCTCAAGCTCTACCCCTGGGTCTGCGGCCGCTGCGGTCGGGAGTTTGATCATCAGAACCTGCGTGAGTTGACGGTTCACCATAAGGACATGGACCATGACAACAACCCCCAGGATGGCAGCAATTGGGAACTGCTGTGCCTCTATTGCCACGATAACGAGCACCAGAAGTACGAAGAGCACCTGGCCGCCATCGCCGCGGGTCGGGCTGGGGCGGGTGGCGCCGGCGCGGCTGGTAATGGCAAGGTCGCGACCCACAAGCCTTTCGGCGATCTGGCGGCCCTGCTCAAGGGGGGCGGCTGAGTCCCTGCTTCAATGCCTCGCGTGGCCGGGACGCTTGCGCCACCCCGTGCCAGACTTGCCGAATCCGCCGGACTTGCCGGATATCATTCCGCCGGCGTCCATCCTAGGTTGACTCACCTCTCCCGCGGTTACCGCTCCCCGGCCTACCCGGTTTGACGCTAGCTTCCCGTCCTCGCTCAGCCCTGGTCACCGGGGCTGCCCAGTTCGTTTTGGGTCCCTACTCATGCCTATCCTCAGTCTTCGTAACGTCTCCCTCGCCTATGGTCAGCCGCCCCTGTTGGAGGGGGTGAGTTTTGAACTCGACAAGGGGGAGCGCGCCTGCCTGATCGGCCGTAACGGGACTGGCAAGTCTACCCTGCTGCGGATCCTGGCGCGGGAGGCGCAGCCGGACAGCGGTGAGGTCTGGCTGCGGGATGGCATGACCGTTGCCCGCTTGACCCAGGAAGTGCCAGAGGGTCTGTCGGGTCGGGTCTTCGACTTGGTGGCGGGGGGGCTGGGGGAGCTGGGCGATCTGGTGCGGGAATATCACGACCTGAGCCATCGGCTTGAAGAGGGCGGGGTGGGGGAGAGCGGGACGGAGGACGGCGGGGAACTCCTGGCACGTCTGGCCCGGGTCCAGCACCAGTTGGAGGCGGCGGGCGGCTGGGAGATCGAGCAGCGTACCGAACGTACTCTATCCCGCCTGGACCTGGATCCGGAGGTCGACTTTGCCAGTCTGTCCGGGGGCTGGCAGCGGCGGGTCCTGCTCGCACGCGCCCTGGTGCGGGAGCCGGATCTCCTGCTGCTGGATGAGCCTACCAACCACCTGGACATCCAGGCCATCGACTGGTTGGAGGGTTTTCTGCCTGAATTCCCCGGGGCGCTCCTCTTCGTCACCCATGATCGCCTCTTCCTGCGCAAGCTCGCCACCCGCATCCTGGAATTGGACCGGGGCCGGCTTAGCGACTGGCCGGGCGACTATGACAATTACCTGCGTAGGCGCGAGGAGCGGTTGCACGCCGAGGCGGTGGCCAATGCCCGCTTCGATCGCAAACTCTCCGAGGAGGAGGTGTGGATTCGCCAGGGTATCAAGGCCCGCCGCACCCGCAACGAGGGGCGGGTGCGGGCCCTCAAGGCCCTCCGCGAGGAACGCCGCCAACGCCGGGAACTCCAGGGCACGGCCCGCCTGCGATTGGGGGAGGCGGAGCGGTCAGGCAAGCTGGTGGTCGAGGCCGAGGGCGTCAGCTATGCCTGGGGCGGGGCGCCGGTGGTGCGGGAACTGAACACTCTCATTCTGCGTGGGGACAAGGTGGGCATCATTGGCCCCAACGGCGTCGGCAAGAGTACCTTGCTCAAGCTGCTGCTAGGGGAACTGGAACCCGTTGCGGGCCGTATTCGCCGCGGTACCAACCTGCAGGTGGCCTATTTTGACCAGCAACGGGCGCAACTCGATGAGGACAAGACCGTCCTGGACAATGTCGCCGGCGGCAGCGAAAAGGTGACCATCAACGGCCAGAGTCGCCACGTCCTGTCCTATCTCAAGGACTTCCTTTTCACTCCCGACCGTGCCCGCCAGCCGGTGCGGGCGCTCTCCGGCGGGGAGCGCAACCGTCTGTTGTTGGCGCGGCTCTTCACCCAGCCGGCGAACCTGCTGGTCATGGACGAGCCCACCAATGACCTGGATAGCGAGACCCTGGAACTGCTGGAGGAACTGCTGCTCAATTTCGAGGGCACTCTGCTTCTGGTCAGCCACGATCGCGCCCTGCTCGATGCCGTGGTCACCAGTACCCTGGTCTTCGAGGGCGAAGGCCAGGTCACCGAGTATGTCGGCGGCTATGAGGATTGGCTCCGCCAACGGCCGCCGCTGATTGCCAAGTCGGCCAACAAGCCCGCGAAATCGCCGAAGCCAACACCGGCGGGGGCGGGAAAAGAGGCCCTCTTGCCAGCCGCGGGGCAGGCGCCAGAAAAGGTCGCCCCAAAGCGCGATAAGTTAGGTTTCAAGGAACAGCGGGAACTGGAGTCGCTGCCTGCCCGGATTGAGGCCCTGGAAGCGGAGCTGGACAGCCTGCGCTCGCGGATGGGGGAGGCATCCTTTTATCAGCAGTCGGGGGCGGCCATCGCCCAGATGCGGGAGCGGCTTGCCGCTCTTGAGATGGAATTGGCCGCGGCCTACGAGCGCTGGGAGATTCTGGAGGCCCGCAAGGGCTGAATTCCTGGCGTTGGCCCTCCATTACAATGGGCTTTGGTAACTGCGGAGGCCACCACCTCAATCTCAGTCGGATGCTCCCACTGCTCCCTTCTCCCGTTGAGATGGTGACTCCGCGCCTGGCTCGCGCGTTCCGACCGGATCCTGTATAGTGGACCCCGAATTTGAGACAGCCCCCTAAGATAGAGCGACAGTGAAGAGGGGTTCTCAAAATGCAGCGCAAACGCTACAGCAAAGAATTCAAGGCCCAAGTGGCCATCGCGGCGATCAAAGGACAGAAGACCGCCAACGAGCTGGCTTCGGAGTACGAGATCCATGTCAGCCAGATCAATGACTGGAAGAAACAGGCCCTGGCCGCGCTCCCGGAGGTCTTCGGCCAGCGCCAGCACCGCGAGGCCGAGGAACGGGAAGCGGAGCGTGACCGGCTCTACCAGCAGATTGGCAAGCTGCAGGTCGAGGTAGAGTGGCTCAAAAAAAATCGGGTCAGCTGCGCTGAGCCTGGCGGCCAAGCGCGGGGCGGTTGAGCCCGGACACCCCCAGTTGAGCATCGCCCGACAGTGCGTGCTGCTGGGGCTGTCGCGCGCCAGCTACTACCGCGGTGAGCCCCTGGCCCAGGACGCTGCGGACACGCGGTGGCTGATGCGCCTGATCGACGAGGAATATACCCGCCACCCCTTCTACGGCAGCCGCAAGATGACGTCCTGGCTGCGCCGGCAGGGGTACGCGGTCAACCGCAAGCGGGTACGGCGCCTGATGCGGCGCATGGGCCTCCAGTCAGTGGCGCCCAAGCCCGGCACCTCGCGGCCCGCGCCGGCGCACCCGGTCTATCCCTACCT
>JAGVUH010000388.1 GCA_019136395.1 Gammaproteobacteria bacterium | reverse complement strand
TCCAGGGTGCGCATCATGCAGGCCATGACGCAGTAGGGCTTGCGGCCGGCCTCGATCTCGTCCACGCACAGGTTGCACTTGCCGACGATGTTGAGCTCGGGGATGAACTGCGGGGCGCCATAGGGACAGGCGGCCTCGCAGCGGCGGCAACCGATGCACAGGGTCGAGTCGATGTCGACGATGCCGTTGTCCTTGCGTTTCCAGATCGCCCCAGTGGGGCAGGTCGGCAGGCAGGCCGGTTCCGCGCAGTGGTTGCAGGAGACGTTGACCTTATAGGCGAACACCTCCGGATAGGTGCCGCCCTCGACGTACTGAACGCGCCGGAAGCGCGGCCCGGCCGGCAGGCCGTTCTTGTCCTTGCAGGCGATCTCGCAGGCGCGGCAGCCGATGCAATCGACGTTGTTGTGGATGAAGCCAAGCTGCATGTCGGGCACGACCGGGGTATAGACCTCCCGCTTCTTGCGCTCGACGGCGGTCTTGATGGTGGCGGTATCTTTTTCGTTAGCCATTGAATCTGTCACTCCGCGCTGCGATTAGAGCTCGCGCCGGTGCTCGCGCCGGAAGACGTGCGAGCGGGCGGTGGCCAGTCTGTCCCATCCCGGGCGATGCTCCAGGTCGCTCTTGGCGATGTTGCACAGCACCGTATTGTAAGCGAAGGCCCCGGCGGGGCTGGGGGCGTCGAGGGTGAGGAAATCCGGGTTGCCGGACCGGTCCACCCCGTTCTCGTCCAAGTCCAGCCAGGCCCCTTCGTGGAGGACCAGTACGCCAGGCATGCAGCGCTCGGTGACGTAGGCCGGCACCACCACCTTGCCGCGCTCGTTCCACAGCTCCACGGTGTCGCCGGTCTTGATGCCCAGTTTCTTGGCGTCACTGGCGTTGAGGGTGCACTCCTGTTCGTAGGTCTCCCGCAGCCAGGCGCAGTTGTTGAAGATGGAGTGGGTGCGCCACCGGGGGTGCGGCGAGACCAGGTGGAAGGGGTAGTCCTTGGTCTTGGGGCTGTTGAGGGACTCCCAGGGCTCGATCCACTTGGGGATTGAAGGCACGTGCTCGCCGTACTTGGTCTTGGTCCAGTCCTGGACCCAGGCCAGCTCGTTGACCAGGATCTCGATCTTGCCCGAGGGCGTCTGGAAGGGCTTACCCTCCTCGATCTGGGCGCGGAAGCCGACATGGGGCTTGTCGAGCAGGAACTTGTAGATGCCGTAGCCCTTGAACTCCTCCCAGCTCATGTCGATGTGGTGGTGGTGCATGACGCGGTTGTTCCACCAGTCCGTCAGGTAGGCCTCGTCCACGGCGTCGGGGTTGAGGAAGTAACTCCGGTCGGCCTTGGGGTTGTAGAGCTTGCCGAACATCCCATAGCCCTGGGGGTCAAGTTCACCGATGCGATAGGCCAGCTCGGTGAAGATCTGGAAGTCGGTCCGGGACTCGCCCATGGGCTCGATGACCTTGGGGCGGTGAATGTAATAGTGGCCCTTGTACCAGGGCAGGGCGACGTCGTGGCGCTCGAAGTGGGTCGCTACCGGCAGCAGGACGTCGGCGTAGAGTCCGGAGGGGGTGATGGTGGAATCCATGCACACCACCAGCTCCAGCTTCTTGATCGCCTCGATCTCCTTGTTGATGTTGGTCAACTGGTTGAACCAGTTGGAGCCCTGCCAGAAGATGCCCTTGATGTTGGGGATGACGCCGTCGAGCTGGTCGTTGCGCGGCCAGAGACCGACCTCCTCGCGCTTGACGTTGGGGTAGTTGAGGACGATGTGCGCCCAGCGGTCGGACTTGATGGAGGCGAACCAGACGTTGGCCCATTCATCGTAGGGATAGGCCACCGCCTCCGGGTGCCAGGCCTTGCCCACGCCCTCGGCGCAGCCGCCGAGCACGCCGATATTGCCGGTCATGGCCTGAAGGGCCGCCGCCATGCGGTTGTACTGCTCGCCGAAGGCGTTGCGGCCAGGCGACCAGGAGGCCTTGAGGGCGGCGGGCTTGGTCTTGGCGTACATCTCCGCCAGCTTGATGATGTCCGCCGCCGGCACGCCACAGATTGCGGCCGCCCACTCCGGCGTCTTGGGGGTACCGTCGTACTTGCCCAGGATGTAGTCCTTGAAGTTCTCCTTGCCATTGGGGGTGTCCTTGGCCCAGTCCGGCATGGTGCCCTCGTCCATGCCCTGGCAGAACTTGTCGATGAAGGCCTGATCCTGGAGGTTATTGGTGAAGATGTAATGGGCCATGCCGGCCATCATGGCGGCATCGGTATTGGGGCGGATGGGGATCCACCAGGCGTCATAGACGGCGGCGGAGTCGGTGTACTGGGGATCGACCAGGACGAACTTGCAACCGCGCTGCTTCGCCAGGCGCATGTAATAGAAGGTGTTGCCGCCGTGGAAGGTGTAGGCCGGGTTCCAGCCCCACATGATGATGAGCTTGGAATGGGCGTAGGCGTCGTCCTCGTTACCATCCTCGATGGTGCCGAACGTCCAGCGGGAACTGGTGGTGGTGCCCTGGTAGGAGGGCACGGACCAGGAACTGGTGCGGCAGCCGAACATGCCCAGGAAGCGGCCCAGCAGGCCCTCGATCTGGTCGGACTTGTGCAGGACGCCATAGGAGGCCCCGGCGTAGCTCTGGTCGACCAGGGCGGTGGGGCCGTAGGTGTTCTTGATCTGCAGCATCTTCATGGCGACGAAGTTCAGGGCCTCGTCCCAGGAGACGCGCTTGAACTTGCCCTCGCCACGCTCGCCGACCCGCATCATGGGGTAGAGCAGGCGCTCGGCGGAATAGAGGCGCTGGCGATAGGAACGGCCACGCAGGCAGCCGCGTAACTGGGGCTCCTCCTCGGTGTCCTTGCCGAAAAAGCCGTCCTTCTGGAAGCGGCCGTCATCCGTCGACAGGCGGACGATGACGTCGCCTTTCTTGTGGGCGACGAGGGCGTGGCGGGAGCCACAGTTGTGGGCGCAGCTTGTGACCACCGTCTGGAGTTCATCGTCGCGCGGGTAGGGCTCGTAGGCGAAGGCCTGGGCCTCTTCGGTCTTGAGCAGGCCGCCGGCGCCCACGGCCATGGCGCCCACGGCGGTGGTCTTGAGGAAGCCGCGGCGGCTGAGGTTGAGGCGCGAGGCGAGGTCCAGATCCAGGTCGATGTCGAGGTCTGGGGACAGGGTCTTGTCGGTCATCGTGATGTTCCTCGGCCTATTGCTTCGCTGCCGGTGCCTTGACGCCTTCCAGGAAGCGCGCCTCGGAGGTGGACGGACGGTCCTTGGCCCAATCCGGGGTCCCCGGGGGCATGTTGGGCCAGGCGTGGCGTGGGTAAGGGAAGGAGATGCGGTACCAGCTCCGGCCGCCATGGCAGCCATAGCAGACGTCGCCGTTCTCGCTGCCGGCCTTTTCGATGGCCTCCGGCTTCAAATAGTTGACCTGGTGGCGCACGGTGCGGAAGACGGCCCCGTGGCAGGCGGTGTTGCAGTTGTCCTGGAAGATATTGCCGAACTCGCTCCAGGGACCGGGCAGGCCGGCCATGTTCTGCCAGGGGAACTGGCCGTGGCACATCAGGCAAATATCCGGGTTGACGTGCTTACGCTGGATCAGGTCCGGCGAGCCAGTGGCCGAGGAATTGGCCGTCTCCTCCCGGGGGTCATTGCCCTGGTGGCAGGTATTGCACTTCATGGCCATGAGTTCCTGGGCCAGGGGGGTCACCAGGTGCCGGCGGTGGAAGGTCTCCTGATCGCCGGCGTAGGTGCTGAGGGTCTG
>JAGVUH010000553.1 GCA_019136395.1 Gammaproteobacteria bacterium | reverse complement strand
AATCTCCTGGAGGCCGCCGTTATCGATCTGCTCGGCGACCTGGGGATCGACGCCGAAGCCCTGCCGGGCGCGCCGGGAGTCTATGTTCAGGGGGCCAAGATCGCATCACTCGGACTGAGGGTTCGTCGCCACTCTAGTTACCACGGTCTCGCCCTAAATGTTGATCTGGATCTGGAGCCCTTTACGCGCATCAACCCGTGCGGCTATCCCGGCTTGGTCGTGACGCGCCTGGCCGATTTCGGGTTGGATATGACCATGGAGGAGGTCCAGTTACGGCTGGCAGACGCTCTTAGCCGACGGCTGGAGCGTTCCTGCTTTCTGGCCAACTAACATGGGTTCCCCTCCAAATAGTCGCTCCTGGGGCAATAGAGGTCAGGATGTGACGCGCAACCAAAATAGCGGAGGCCGGCTTTCGCCGGCCTCTCCGTGGTGCACCTGAGGATCAGGCCTCCAACTGGGCCCGCATTTTTTTCATCGCATTTTTTTCAATCTGGCGGATTCGCTCCGCCGAGACGCCGAATTGTTCGGCCAACTCGTGAAGGGTTTGTTTTTTCTCCGTCAGCCAGCGCGCCTGAAGAATGGTTTTGCTGCGATCATCCAGGCCCGCTAAGGCGGCATGCAGCCGGTCATGCCGGTCCATCATGGTGTCCTGACGTTCCAGCGCGCTGGCGGGTTCCATGCGCATATCGGGCAGATAGCTGGAGGGCGCGGCGGGCCCTTCGTCGTCATCGCTATCGTCACCGTCGAAGGCCAGGTCCTGATTGGAGAGGCGGGATTCCATCTCCAGCACGGTCTCGGGCTTGACGTCAAGTTCCCGCGCCACGCTCTCGACCTCTTCGCGCGTGAACCAGCCCAGGCGTTTCTTGGCGCTGCGAAGGTTGAAGAACAACTTGCGTTGGGCCTTGGTGGTTGCGACCTTGACGATACGCCAGTTACGAAGGATGTATTCGTGAATCTCGGCGCGAATCCAATGCACGGCGAAGGAAACCAGCCGCACGCCCATGTCCGGCTCGAAGCGCCTCACGGCCTTCATGAGGCCGACTGAACCCTCCTGAATCAGGTCAGGCAGGGGCAGGCCGTAGCCGAGGTAACCGCGGGCGATGCGGATGACGAAGCGCAGGTGGGACAGGACCAGGCGTTTGGCAGCCTCCATGTCACCCTGGTCGCGCAATCGCACGGCCAGATCCCGTTCCTCGTCCGGGGTCAGCATCGGGATCTGATAAGCGGCGCTGATGTAGGAATCAATGTTTCCTGTCGGGAGCAAGGCAAGATCTCTAGTCATAGTCCCAATACCCAAGTAATTTTGTCTGGAATTCAGTGTAGCAAACCTCTCGCGGGTTTCACAACACTGGAATGATGCGCTTTGGAGGGACGGCCAGGGGGATAGTTCCCGCGAGCCCTGGGTTGCAGGACGGCGCTCTCCCGGTGACAGGCCAGCGCAAAGGGAGCCGAGGATGGCGCGGGGGTTGAGAGTCAGCGGCGCGCGCCCGGCGCGCAAAAAGCAACTATCTCAATCCAGAAAGATATAACCAGGGAATCGCGGAGGGGCGCGGCGCCTCACTCCGGTTCGATCGCGGCAAGATGCCTGGCCACCGAGATCCAGCTTCCCAGCAACCCCAGGACCAGACTGCCCCCGAGCAGCACGACCTGGGCGGCAGGGCCCAGGCCAACGAGCACGAAGTCGGCCTGATAGAGGGCGGCCAATTGGGAGACCGGGGCCTGCATCAGCCAACGCGCCAGGGCAATCAGGAACCAGGCCATCAGGCCGCCCAGGCCGCCAAACCAGAGGCCGAGCCACAGGAAGGGTCGACGAATGAATCCACGGGTGGCGCCAACCGTCTCCATGATGACGATCTCCTGCCGGCAGTTTTCGATTTCCAGGCGGATCGTGTTGCCAATGACCAGCAGCACCCCCATCGCCAGCGTGCTGGCGAGGACGAGGGCGGCCCGTTCCCCGACCTTGATGATGCTCTGGAAGCGCTGCACCCAGAGGGTATCCATGCGCACCAGGTCCGTCTCCGGCAACGCGGACAAGGCCTCGCGCAGCCCCTCCAGACTGGCGATATTATCCAGGTAGGTCTGGGGCCGCAGGGATAAAACATACGGGAGCGGATTGGTTTCGAGTTGCTCCACGGCCTCGGCGAATCCAGTCTCGGCGCGCAGTTCCTGCAAGGCCTGCTCCGGCGGAATCAGGATCACACTTTCCAGGTCCTGACGCCCCGCCAGGCGGCGCGCCAGGGCCTGAGCCTGCTCCGCCTTCACCTCCGTCTTGAGAAACACCGAGATGGCCGCCGTATGCTCCCAACCATCTCCGAGCAAGGCCAGATTGCGCGTCAACACGTAGAGGCTCCCGGGCAAGGCCAGGGCGATGCCAATCATCAGCACCGTCATCAGGGTGGGCAGTGGCCTGCCCCGTAAACGGGCGAGGCTCGACCGGGCCTCCTGGTGGTGCAGGGCCAGCCAGTTGCGAAACCACCGCCGCGCGGCCGGACGCGGCATCCGCCGTGGCTTGGGCCGTGACGGAACGGCGGGCTCAGGCGCTGCGGGACGCGTCGGGCGCGGTGTTCTTGGGGGCATGGGTGTCGGCGACCAGGCGTCCCCGGTCGAGGGTCAAGGTCCGGTAGGGCAAACTGGAAATCAGCGCCAGGTCGTGACTGGCGATCAGCAGGGTGACGCCGACCTGATTGAAGCGGGCAAAAAGAGCCATCACCTCGCGGGCCAACTGGGGGTCGAGATTCCCCGTGGGTTCGTCGGCCACCAGCAGGGGGGGGCGCCCCACGATGGCCCGGGCGATACCCACGCGTTGCTGCTCACCGCCCGAGAGCGCCAAGGGGTGGGCCTTTTCCCGGTTCAGGAGGCCAACCTGGTTGAGGGCGGCCCGCACCCGGCGCGCGACCTCCTGTGATCCCAGCCCGGCCACCACCAAGGGCAAGGCAACATTGTCAAACACGCTACGGTCCATGAGGAGGCGATAATCCTGGAAGATCATGCCCACCTGGCGGCGATGGTGGGGGATTTGGCGTAGAGTCAGGCGACCGACATTGCGTCCATCCACCGTTAACTGACCGCGGCTGGGACGTTCCAGACAGGCGATCAGTTTGAGGAGCGTGCTCTTGCCCGCCCCCGAGTGCCCGGTCAGGAAGACCATCTCCCCCACCGCGATCTCCAGGCTGAGATGGTTCAGGACGTCACCACTTTCCGCGTAGCGCTTGCTGACCTGATCGCAGCGGATCATGGGCGGCGGGGGCTCACTGGCCAAAGAGGGCCTCGAGAAACTCCTCGGCGACGAAGGGACGCAAATCTTCCAGGGCTTCCCCAACGCCGATGAAGCGAATGGGTACCCGCAGCCGCTCGGCGATCGCAAAGAGGACGCCACCCTTGGCGGTGCCGTCGAGCTTGGTCAGCACGATGCCGGTCAACGGCACGGCGGCATTGAACTGCAGAGCCTGGACGATGGCGTTCTGGCCCGTGGTAGCATCCACCACCAGCAGCACCTCGTGGGGGGCCTCGGGGTCGAGCTTTTTCATTACCCGCGCGATCTTGGCGAGCTCCTCCATGAGGTTGGTTTTGGTGTGCAGGCGCCCGGCGGTATCGGCGATCAGGACATCGGTGCCCCGGGCGGTGGCCGCTTGCAGGGCATCGAAGATGACCGAGGCGGAATCCGCCCCCGACTGTTGCGCGATCACCGGGACGCCATTGCGTTCCCCCCAGGTCTGGAGTTGCTCCACCGCCGCGGCCCGGAAGGTATCCCCGGCC
>JAGVUH010000694.1 GCA_019136395.1 Gammaproteobacteria bacterium | reverse complement strand
CGGGGACGGGCGGGACGGATGGGGACATGGGAGGACCTCCGGGTGAGCATGGACGGAGGCCCCACGGTAACGGGACGGGGGTGGGATTTCATGCAGGCTTACCGGAAGGACACGCTACAGCGAAACTCGGATTGCGACACGCGGTTGGCCTTGTCCACGCTCCCGCAGACCGGACAGGTCCGGCTGGTATGGCGTGGATCGACGATGACCACCGGCACGCCGGCGATCAGCGCCTTGTAGGCGATGGCCTGGCGCAGCTGATGGAACGACCAACCGCTGTGTTTGGCCCGATCAGATTTCCGTACCGTGGTCCGTTGGCGAATGCCCTTGAGGTCTTCCAGGGCGAGTCCGCGACCGGTGTCTTTGGCTTTTTTGACCAGGCGCTTGGAGAGAACGTGGTTGTGGTTGCGCCGAAAGCGCGCTTCGCGCCGGCGCAGCCGTTGCAGATGCCGTTGGGCCGAGCGCGAGCCGCAGGCCTGAAGGCGTTGGCGCAAGCGTTGATAGCGCTGGCGTTTCGCCTCGACCGTCGCGCCGCTGTGGCGCTCCCCATCGGAATCCGTGGCGATGTTGACGATCCCCAGATCGATGCCAATGAAGCCGTCGGGGTCCATCGGCGGGGCTTCCGGGGTCTCGACGACCAGCAGCAGATAGAACTGGCCATTGACCAGGACCAGATCGGCCTGTCCGTGGCCGCGCGAGAAGGCGGTGCGCTGATAGGCGCCCATCTGCATGGGAATGGTCAGCCGCCCATCGAGCGTCAGGAGACTCGCCGCTTCCAGCCCTTTGAAGCTCAGGAGGCGCTGGTCATAGACCACGGCCCCGAACGGCTGGAAGTGGCATTGCTTGGACTTGTCGCGCTTGTAGGCCTCGACCACCTTGGCAATGGCGCGGATGGTCAGCTGGGCCGAGAGGCCGAAGTGTTCCCGCACATCGGCGTAGACGAGTTTTTGCAACGCAAACTTGGAGGCGCAGCGCTCGCGATAGGCCACTTCGGTGATGAAGTTGCAGGCATCGTTGAACACCTGCATGGTCTTGAGCAGCGCGGCGTGCTGGTCGGGCGTGGGAAGCAGTTTGAGTTGCAGCGTAACTTTCATATTGACGATAAAAGTCACAAAGAAACCGGCGCCTCAACCCCAGCCCCCGCCTTCCGCCCTGACGGGCGGGGCGCTTCCCTCCCCACGGCTAAAGCCGGGGGCTTCTCGCGCCAATCTGGTGAGTGGGGCGTGAGCGCCAGGGATGGAGCCCGCGTGCGGTTGGCGTGGCGCGTCCGCGCGGCGCGCAGAAACGCCAGAAACAGCGGGTGGCCGGACCACGGCGCGGCGGTGAATTCCGGCAGGAACTGGCAGCCGAGAAACCAGGGGTGACCGGGCAGTTCGATGATGTCCACCTGACGACCGTCCAGCGCTGCGCCGGTGAAGCGCAGGCCGTGATCCATGAGCAGGGTCTGATAGCGAGGATTGAGGCCGGCCGTTTGCCGATGGCGCTCGCGAACCTGATGGCGACCATACGCGGCCCGCGCCAGGCTGCCCGGGGCCAGTCGGGTCACGCGGCCGCCGCGAGGCTGGTCAGCAGCGGCCAGGGGGATGATGACGGGTTCGGGGGTGTCCGGCGTCCCGGGCTGGCGCTCGACCGCGGCCAGGCCCGCGACCTGACGGGCGAATTCACTCACCGCCCAGTGCATGCCGGCGCCCAGACCCAGGAAGGGCACGCCCAGGGTGCGAGCGGCGTGGATTGCGGCGAGCGCGACCGGCGGCGGGGGCGCGCCATCGGGGACCAGCAGGGCATCCACCGCGCTCAGGTCACAGCCTGCGACGGGCGGGTCCACGCCCAGCCAGCGCCGGTCGAGCTGGAGACCGAGGAGGCGCGCGCTGTGCTGCAGGGCGGCGTCCAGGGATGGGGCGGCCGGGCCGACCTGTTCCGGATGGGCGCTAACCACCCCCAGGGTGACCATCGGCCCCGTGGGCGTGGGCGGCGCCAGGAGCGGCTCCCAGGCCGTCAGGTCCGCCGGCGGCGCGTCCAGCCCGAAGGCGGCCAGCACCTGCGCGTCCGCCCCCACGGCCTGCAACAGGTGCGGCAGCCGGTAGACGGTGTCGGTATCCACCACCGACAGCACCGCCGGCGCGGGGACGTTGGTAAAGAGGGCGAGCTTGCGGCGCGCCCCGTCCGGCAGGGGCAGCTCGGCGCGGCACAGCAGGAGATCCGGTTGGATACCAATGGCGCGCAACTCGTGCACGGTGTGCTGGGCGGGTTTCGTCTTGATCTCGCCCGCGGCCCGCAGGAACGGCACCAGGGTCAGGTGGGCGAACAGGGTGTGGCGCGGCCCGGCGGTCACCCGCAGCTGGCGGATCGCCTCCAGAAACGGCAGCGACTCGATATCGCCCACGGTGCCGCCGACCACCACCAGGGCGAGGTCCGCCCCGGCGGCGCCGGCCAGGATGCGCCGCTGGATTTCGTCGGTGAGGTGGGGAATCACCTGCACCGTCCGCCCGAGATAGTCGCCGCGCCGTTCGCGACGGATGACCTCGGCATAGACCTGGCCCAGGGTCACGCTCTGCTGGCCGGCGGCCGGAATGCCCAGGAAGCGCTCGGCGTGGCCCAGGTCGCGATCAGTCTCGGCGCCGTCATCAGTGAGGAACACCTCGCCGTGGGGGCGCAAGGCGCGGGAGTCGACGTTGAGATAGGGCGCCAGCTTGACGAGGGTGACGCGCAAGCCCCGGGCCGCCAGCACCGCGCCCAGGGCCGCGGCCGTCACGCCTTTGCCCAGGGACGAGGCCACGCCACTGGTGACAAAGACCAGGCGGGTCATGGCGCCTCCACCCGCGGGGGGCTGGCGGACGGCGCCGGTTGCAGCAAGGAGCCCGTGGGATAAGGCACCTTGCCCGCCGGCACGCAATGCGCCGCGCGGTCCAGGTGCAGGTCCTGGTCATCGAAGAAGATATGCGCCTTGAACGCGGTGAGGATCGCGGTCTTGGCCACGCCGCCGAGAAAAAAGATCTCGTCGACGGCCACGCCCCAGTGGCGCAGGGTTTTGATGACGCGCATTTCCGCCGGCGCGGCGCGCGCGGTGACGAGGGCGATGCGGATCAGGGCGGCCTGTCCGTACTGCGCCAGGCGCTGTTGCAGGCGTGACAATTTGCGCAGCATTTTGGCGTAGGGGCCGTCGCCCAGCGGCTCATCCTGACGGGCATCCTCGCTGGCGTGGAAGCTCTCCAGGCCCTGCGTGCGGAACACCAGTTCACTGGTCTCGTCGAACAGCACGGCATCGCCATCAAAGGCGATGCGGACCTGATCCTCGCTGGGCGCGAGGCGCTGACTGGGCGGGGGCTTGACGATGGCCGCCGCGCAGACCTGCTCGTCGATCACCCGTTGCGCGTCCTCGACGTTGGTGGTGAGAAACAGATCCACGGCGAAGGCGGCGAGGTAATCGACGACAGACTCGCCACCGGTGAAGGCATGGCGCCGAATGGGCAGGCCCCGGGCGCGGATGTTGTTGAAGACCCGCACGCCGGTTTCCGGGCTGTTGCGCGACATCACCACCACTTCCACCAACGGCTGCGGGTCATTGGCGGGCTGCACCTGGTTCAGGCCCAGCAAGGCGCGCACCAGCGGCATGCCCGTGCCATCCGCCAGGGGCTCGGCCTCCCGGGCCTGCATGTAGGCGCGATAGTCGGCCACCGCGGCCGCGGGATCCGCCGCGTAGCGGGCGCGGAACAGGCTGTCGCTTTCGGTCATGTCGAACAGGGCCGTCGCCGAAATGCCGACGACGAAGGTTTCAGCGAGATCCAGGGCCATGGCGCGCGTGACCGGCGCTCAATCGCCCTCGGCGAGGGCTGTCGTCACGGCGGCCCTGATCGCCTGGGGCTCCGGCGCCAGTACGCCGTCCGCAATCTGTTCCTGAATCGAGGTGGAGAAATCGGCGTTCCTCAGCACCTCCTGGTACACGTTGCCGTAGGGATCACGGATGCAAAGGGTGGTGGTGACCTCGGCCTTCCAGGGGAGTCTTGATAGCGGCATGATCCTGATCCTGTGGGGTTGTAGAACGTACGGAGCGGGCGTGCGCCGCACCCGGGGCGTGGGGGTGGGCCGGGTCCGTCCGCGCGTTACTCACCCGCGGTCACATTAGCATTAAAAGGTCGGTAATGCAATGAATCACCTTGCGCAACCCTGCATCCCCGCGTCAGGCGGTAAAGTGGCACGACGGGCCAGGGGGCGGACGGGACTCCGCGTGAGCCACAATAAAAATCTTGCTGCCGATCACGAAGGGATTGAGCAGGCGCAGGCAAAAGCGCAGCAAGAGCCACACCACATAGGCCCGCGCCCGCCAGGGTCCCCGGATGTCCGCGGCGAGGACCATCCCGGGCGGCAGGGACGGGAGATCGCGGGGATCAGGCGGGCGGCGCGGCATGCGGGGTTCTCCAGGCGGCGCAGAAGGCGCCTTCCGTGGCCAAGGTCGTGGGTGCGAAGGGCTGCAGCCAGAACGGGGGCTGGCGGATGAGCCGGCACTGGCCCTGCGCCACCCCGGCGATCGTCCGGGGCGGGCAGGCGGACTGCCAGAAGCGGCAGGTACCGCAGCGGCAATCCGTCCTGGGCGCAGCGGCGCGGCGTCCCATCCTAGGTCCGGCAACTGCCGCGCATGGTCACCACGGGCGGCGGCGGGGGCACCCGGGTCAGGGGGTGACTTCCCGTCCGGGACGGCGCCGCTGGCGTCGCAGCCGGCATAAAAAACGGACAGCGGGCGCCGCTATCCCCGAGGGGCCGGAGGGACAGTTCGTGCCGCGCCCACTTGTGCGTCAGGCGCGCGGTGTAGCGCCAGCAGGACGGGGAGCGGCTGCATTCTTCATCGTGGCAATGCGACAGATCATGGGGAGCGAGCATCGTTTTCTTCCTTCGGTAACTACCAGGGCAATAAGATCGAGGGGGGGCCGGACCGCGGCCGGCATCAGGGGCTCGGGCCGCCCGTGAGCGCCGTCCCGGTTGCGGGCGCCGTCCACGCTCGGCAGCTCGTTCCTTCGTCCAGCCGCACCACGCACGGGGCGTCCATGATCCAATCAGGAAAGGCGCGGTGGAGCGTCACCTGGTGTTCGTACCAGGCGCAATAGCCAAATCCGGACTTCAGTCCGCTGACCGCGGTGAGGATATGGTGGCAATTGCCACAACGCTGACTCATGCCCAGTGCTCCGCGAACCATGGATCGAAGGCCTGCCAGGCCGGGTGGCGCGGGTTGTCCAGCGGCGAGCGCTGGAGGGGTTGACCATCCCGACGGAGGAATTGCGGTCCCCACTGCGGGGTGAATAGCCAGCGCCAGGTGCGGCCTCGGGCATCCTGGCCGACGCCGTAATAGGTGGCATGGGAACATTCCCGGCAGTGTGGGTTCTGCCCCGGGGTGCTGGAGCAGTGGGGCGACGAGCAGTCGTGACAGCAGGTGCTCATGGCATTTTTTCGCCGCGGGCGGCCGCGGCGCGGACGATGGCGCGGCGCGTGGCGGCGAAGGCGTCGCGGGCCAGACCCGCGCCACAGGGCTCACACACGTTGTTCGCCGCCGCGTGCGCCTTGTCCGGCCCGGGCGCCGCGACCAGCATGCCGAGCTGGACGGCCAGGGCGAAGGCGTCGCCATTGTGATGCAGCGGGTTCCATGCCAGGCGTGCGTGGGGCGGGAAGGGGGAATAAAACCCGTCTTCAATCCAGACGGCGGTGTGGATATGTTCCAGCCCCACGGCCTTGGCGGCCAACGTCAACAGGTCGCGGTCGGTCATGGCGCCTCGCCCCCCATCGCTGCCGCGGCCTGGACGATGGCTCGGCGGACGGTCGCCATGCCGGCGGGCCCGGCGGGCACCGTGCACGATGCAGCGTGCTGCACGCCGGCATGCGTCCACTCAACCCGGCACGTCCGGCGCGCAGGTTCCGCGGGATCTACGCCCACCTCCAGGAACTGCACGCGCAGACCAAGCTGCACCAGCAGATCAAACGCGTCACAGTTGTAAAGCAGAGGATTCCAACCGTATTCCTGGTCGGGGGGTGGGAGTTCGCCGGGCAGCTGTGCCACCTGGGCGGCCCGGGCCAGCAATTCCCCATCGGTCATGCCATGCCCCGCAAATTGCCACCCAGATGGGGCAGGCGCGCGCTGGCTCCCGACCGTCGCTCGCCCAGGTGGACGGCGACCCGGACGATCGCGCGTCGGGTGGCGGCGGCGGGATCGCCGCTGACCGCCTCCCAATAGACCCCCGTCCGTGGGTGGCGCGCGCCCACGCGCTCGTCGGCGTCATCCTCGGGCCGCACCACCTCGATGGCCAACTGCCGCGCCAGCTGGCGCGCGTCGCCCTCTTGGGTCAGCGGATTCCAGAGGCGGCCGCCGGGACCGCGCAATCCATCCACCTCCTGCCAATACCAATCCACGCCCGCCGCGTGAGCGGCCCGGCGGAGACAGTCGTGACCCAGTGCCGCCATGTCACGCCCCCGCCCTGGTTAGCGCGACGCGCCGCTGGCGCGCAGGTCGTCCCGGCGCACCCGGGCGGCGCGCGTGAGCCAACGGGGGAGCGTCGTATACCACGCGCGGGTCCGGGGACTGCTCTGCCCCCGCTGGGCGGCGGCGCGCACAATCGCCCGGCGCGTGGCGACGTGATAATCAAATCCCGGCGGGGTGACGGGCTGAATCACCGCACCCGTGCCCAGCAAGCCGCGTGACCAGCGGACCTCCACGCACTCCCGATCGAGGTCGGGCGGGCGGATCTCCAGCGCCAGCGTCACCGCCAGGCGGAGCGCCGTCCCATCGCAGGTCAGCGGATTCCACAGGCCGCCGTGTTGGTCATGTAAGCCGTCGGGAGCGGCCTGCTGCCAGGCGATCCCCGCCGCCTGGGCGGCCTGAATGAGTAATTGCTGGTCGGTCATTATATTGATACTTATGAGCGATCTTGGCTGATGAGAGCCGGCTACCTATAGTCGGTAATGCTTCCTGCTTGGCGTAGTGCGCGGCGGAGGCAGACGCGTTTATTTTCCGGCCACCGGTCACTACATTAAGGTTACAACGAAGGCGCGCTGACGTCCAGCAGGCAGATACCACCGCCGCCTAATCCGCACCTGAAAGCGCCAGGTAAGAGTAAATAATCATAAAGGTCGGTAATGATTCTTGACTTGGGCAAAGCTGGCTGTTACAGTAGACCCCATAGCCCACCCCACCCTGGAGATCCCCATGTCGTCTGCCCCGTTCGCCCCCCACTCCGCCCCCCAGCCGGCGGCGCGGACCTTCCATAAAATGCTGGAGCTTTCCACCGCGCACCTGCCCCCGACGATCATGGCGCACCTGGAGGACACGGCGGGGGCGGATTATCCGTTCGTGAGCTTTCTGAACGAATACGGGGTCATGCTGTCCCTGCCGGACGCGGAGGAAGGGCCGTTTTTCCTGGAAGTGCTGGGCGCATCGCCCCTGGCAGACCCACGGTTTATCGCCGTGATCGACTATGCCCGCGCCCTGGGTTGCACCTGGCTGCTGGTGGACCGGGATGTCCCGGTCCTGCCGGATCTGCCGGTGTACGAATGGGAGTAACCCGCGAACCGTCGGGTGGCGCGCGCGAATCCCTGCCGCCGCCCGGACACCCTGCCTGCGGGGCTGGCCGCCCCGCGTGATTCCGCCCGAAGAGGACCGCCGGCATGCTTGCTCCCCAACGTCTGATCGGCCTCGCCGCCCCGGCCCGCGCGGGCAAGGATACCGTCGCCTCTTTACTGCGCGAGGTGTGGCCTGAGGCCCATACCTACGCCTTCGCGCTCCCGCTGAAAGTGGGCTGTCAGGTCTTGTTCGGCCTGAGCGACGCCGAGACCTGGAGTGAGCACACCAAGGAACAGGCGCTGCCCGACTGGGGCTACTCGCCCCGCGCCTTGTGGCAGACCGTGGGCACGGACTGGATGCGCCGGCGCAATCGCGATCACTGGCTGCGGCGGGCGGAACGTGCGCTGACCCAGTTCAGTCGGGCGGCGCACGACCCGGCCCCGCCCCCGACCGATCTCCTGGACCCGCCGAGCGTGTTGCGCCGCGCCGCCCAGGCGTTTTGGGGCCTGTCGCCCGCCCAGGCGTTTGACCCAGCGGCCGCCGATGAACTGGACCCGCTGTGGGGCCTGACGCCGGCCGCCATGGTCGCGGCCCTGGACGCGGACGTGCGGCGGAGCTTCCCGGATTTTGCCCGGCTGCGCCAACGGCGAGCCGCGCCGTGCCTCGCGTCCACACCAGCCGTGCCCCTCCCCCTGCGCACGTTGATCATCACCGACACGCGCTTTGCCAATGAGGCGGACTTTATCCGCCGCGCCGGGGGGACGGTGTGGCATATCGACCGGGCGTCCGCTCCGGCGGTGCGCGCCCATGTCTCGGAGCAGGGCGTGGCGCGCCTCCCGGGAGATCGCGTGATCGACAATAACGGCACGCTGGACGATCTGCGCCGGGCGGTGCGGGCGGCTGCCGCCCAGACCCCGGCGTAAGGCGGTCATTGGCCGGAATCAGCCCCCGCCGACGCCGCATACCGGGCAAATTACGGCCCACCCGCGGTTACCCTGGACGGAGCGTGTCCCCGCCGTGCGCGGCTGCGGTATACGCGGCCCCGTCGTCAGCCACCGCCAGCCGGCGCCCGGCGCGACGGCCTTGCCACCGTCATTGCTCCAGGCTTCACCATGTATGCTCAACTCCTTGCGGCGGGCGCGGACCCCCAGCCGCTCATGGTCATTCGCGTGCTGCTCAACGCCAGCGACCTGGTCGATCTGCTGGCACCGCCGGCCCAGCCGGATGCCGCCTCCCTGTCCCTGCCGCTCCAGATCGACCGTGACCTGATGTCATGCTTGGCCCCGTGGATGGTACCCTCCCCGCCCCCGCCGCCCGGTGCGCACTTTGAGGTGGCCTGGTGCCCGCCGGTAACGACCGTCGCCGCCCTGCGCCAGGCGGTAGCGACCCTGAACCCCCAGGCGACCGGGTCACCCCTGGTGGTGGACCTGCAACTGGCCGGGCACTCCCTGGCGGATGTACGCCGCCAGCTGGGCTTGCCGGACGCCCCGGAACTGCATCTCACCGTCCCCATCAGCGACGAGCTGATCGAGCAGCTGCGGGCGCTGGAGCAGGAACACCAGCGAGCCATCGCAGAGGTGACCCTGGAGGTGGTCCTGGGGGGCGCGCTCCTCGCGGATCTGCGGCGAAGCTGGGGATTCCCGGAGGCCCCCACCCCGGAGGAGGTGGAGAGGAGCTTGCGGGCGCACCGCGTACGCTTGCACTAGCCTCTCGCCCTGTTTCGCGCCCCAACCGCCGAAAGGCGGTTTTTTAGTTGCATTACCGACCTTTTATTTGTTATCCTGAATCCCTGGCACACCACCCGGAGATTCTCATGCGCACGTGTTCCGCTCTGCTCTCAGTCGCGCTGGCGGCCGCCCTGGCCGGTTGCGGCAGTGCTCCCACCAAGCCGGCCTTTGCCCCCGGCTATACCCCCACGGAGGCGGAGATGGGGCTGGCGGAGCAAAATAGTGCGACGGCATTACCGTCATCTACAGCAGCGGAGTTGAAATCGGAGGGCGTATTACCGTATTACACTGATACACGCCTACTCTACCTTGCCGCCATCCAGCGACAGGGCGCGCTGAACCTGGACGATCACCACCATGTAGATATCGGCAAATACCTGGACCGAGCCAATTTGGCCGCGCACCTCTTCGGTGTGGGTAAATTCGCCCTCGACCCGCCGCTGATCAGCTTGCTCAGCATTGGCACGTCAACGACGTCCCGGCGTGATTACGGCCCTCAGTATGCGCGCAATATCCTGCGCTTGCCTTCGCTGACCTTGGTTGGCACCCTCTCGGCCGGTGGCGCCCAGCCGGGTACGCCGGCGTACGGCGCGCGCCTGGATTCGCTGTTTACGCAGGCGGATACACTGGTTCGCGCGGTCTCCCTGAATTGCCGGCCCGAGGCGGCATCCCTGGCGCAAATCCGGAAGGACGAACTGCGGATGCCATGGAATGACTACAGCAACCGGTGGTTCAAGGACATGCTTCACCAGCGGGCTTATGCCTGCACCCGCCGGGTCGCTAAACATGATCGCGAACAACGTTTAGGCTCCTATAAGATCGCCACCACCGCATTCCCGGTGCATAAGCACGATAAGTCCGTGGAGCGGGAATTTGGCTACTCCGGCATTACCGGCACGATTGCGCAGGCCGGCGATCCGTTCGTGACCGTGACCTTTTCCTGGCTTGACGAGTACCCCCACCTCGGTGGCAACGACGCGGCCTGGACGTTACTGAAGGAGCTAAAAGCGGACCTGCCCGAGGGCTGGTACTACATCCTCAGTGCCGCCCCGCCTGGCGAGACCGGCGGCGCGCTGGCCATCTACGCGGGACGGAAACAGAAGGGCGAGTTGACGATGACCCGACTCAGTGACGCGCCCAAGTAACTTTGTCTCCCCGTCTGACGCGCCCACGGGGCATCCCTGCACGAAACCAGGCGGCGTTCATGGAGCCGCCTGCCGCCACACCCACCGCTCCGCTACTTCGCTGGCACCCGTGCGCCGGCGGCCGCGGCTTGTCATGGGCCTTCCGTAGTGGCCATGCAACCGGTTGGCCGCGGTCGTCGGTCGATCAACCCGCCATGCTCCTCAGCCCCTCCCCGGTCGGGAGCGCTTTTGCTTAATCTGGTGACGCGCATGTTTGCCCGTGAATTCGATACCCCTGAGTTTCGTGACTGGCGATATCGCTCCAAGGCGATCAATGGCGGAACACTGTTGCCCAATCGGATCGGGGCCAAGTTCACCCCGGCGGAGATCACCGCCCTGGTTGCCTGGGCGGAAAGCCAGGGCCTGTGGGTCGGTGATCGCAAGCCGACCGGCATCCACGTCATCGCCAATTTCCGCGAACGGCTGGACCTCAACGACTATGGCGCGCCGGGATTGAAGGCGGACCGGGCCGCGCAACGCCGGCAAGCCTATCTGGACCGCGTCGAGGCCGAGCGCCAGGCCGACCGGGCCGCCTTTGCCGCAGCCGCCAGCCGCCCCTTCGTCCTGGCCACCTTCGGTGAAGACTTCGCCAACGTCTACAACCAGCGGCGTCTGGCCGATTACCTGGAGGGCCGGACGGAGAAGTTCACCGGCCTGATGTCGTGGAAGTGGGCTGACGGGTTCAAGGCGCTGGGCATCGACCCGGACAATCAATCGGTCGATAAACTGGTCCGGCGGCTCAGGAATCGCTATAAGGAGACTGCATCATGATTTTCCTGTCGTCCGTTATGCCATTGTCCGGGCAGCGGCCGAGATCGGGAGGTGGAAGTGATGCCTGATCCGATCATCGCCTGGTTCGACACCCGGGAAGACGCCCATACCTGGCGCCGGGTCCACGGCGGCTGGATCTTCGCCAGTGAGGCCGGCCCGGCGATCTGGTTCTGTCTCCGGTTCACGCCCACCCTGATTCTGACCCACCCGGCGCTCCGGGGCGCGGGAGCGGGCCAATTGCTGTCCACGACCCCCGCCTGAAGTTATTTCCCCGACCACGCGGCGGTCGTGAAGCGGTTTTTTGCTCCAGGACGACCTGGCCGCCGGCAAGGAGGTGTGCCTGACCCTGGAGAACGTGCGCCGCACCCTCGATGACCTCACCGCTCGCCGCCAGTCACGGGAACTGGCCCGGCTGGCCAGCCGTCACCTGCCGCGCCTGCGCCAGGGCCAGGCCCGGGCGCCGGACCCCTGGAGCGCCGATCCCAAGGCCCGCGCCCGCATCGAACACGTCGCCATGGGCGCGGTCCTGGCCGCCGAGACCGCCCTCGGCCACGCGGTCGGCGACGTCTCGGCCCACAACGGCGGCTGGGATGTCACCAGCCAGCCCCCGGCCAGGACGGCCACCTGCCCCCCCGCGCGTCACCTCGAGGTCAAGCGCCGCGCCAAGGGCCAGGACACCCTCACCGTCACCCGCAACGAGATCCTCGCCGGCTTCAACCAGGGCGACAAGTTCCTCCGCGCCATCGTCGTGGTGAATGGTGATCGCCACGAGGGCCCCTTCTACGTCCGCCAGCCCTTCGCCCAGGAGCCGGACTGGGCGGTGACCAGCGTCAACTTCAACCTCGATCATTTGCTTGCCCGCGCCATGGGGCCGGGGGCCTCGCGATGAGTTTGATGGGGTTAAGGAAACGGACCCCCCACGCGGCAGGCGGAGCGTTTGCACGCGCGGAACCCCGTCCCTAGAGTAGGGCGATCTTTACTTTCTTACCGAGGGTCGGTCATGACCGCCATTGCCAAGATTACCGCCAAGGGTCAAACCACCATCCCCGCGGATATTCGCGTCGCCATGGGGATAGCCCCGGGTGATCTGATCGCCTGGGACATCACCGCCGCCGGCATCGCCCGGGTGCGTCGTATCCAGCCCGCTGACCTCGAATACCTCAAGGCCGTTGAGGCTACGCTCTCGGAATGGCAGGGCCCGGCGGACGAGGAGGCTTACCGTGACTTATGAAGGCATGCAGGTGGTGCGGGCGCCCTTCCCGTTCAATGACCGCGTTGCCAGCGATAATCGGCCAGCGCTGGTGCTTTCCGATGCCGCTACCTTCAATACGCCCTCGGGTCACCTGGTGCTGGCCATGATCACCTCGGCCAAGAATGCTCCCTAGCCGCTCGCTCGACTGTCCTATCGAGAATCTTGAGTCCGCCGGTCTGCTCGCCCCCTCAGTAGTGCGCTGCAAGTTGTTCACCCCCCGACGTCCGGCTCATACGCGGTGCCCCGGGCCGATTGAACGCCAAGGACGCCGCACGCGTCGCCCAGGCTCAATCTCGCCTCTTCGCGTTCCCCTCATGATCCCCATCAAGACCGCGCCCGGGCGGAGATTTGGAAAAGCGGGCGCGAGACCTGCGCACTGAACAAGAGCCACCCCCAGGCGGACGAACGCTTCCCACCGACGGAATACCAGCCGAACGTGTCGGTATGGCGAGCATGGCGCCAAAGACACCGGGCTGAACGCCGCTTCGGCGAAACGCTCCCCATCATCGCCCGTCCCTCGCCCCGGCAACGCAGGTCAATCCGGGCTCGGCACAATCAATTCCTCCCGCTCTTCCTGGTCCGGCTGACACGCGAGCTGACGAACCAGGCCCGCGGGGCCGTGTCGGGGGGGCGCCGTCGCAGATCCTGGGCGGCAGCCACCGGCCCCTCCCGCCAGGGTGCCCAGTCCACTGGCCCCAGGAGCGAGGTCATGCGGTCATGGGTCGGCGCCCCTGGGCGTTGGCCGCGGTGGTCAGGATGCAGGCGGTGCGCAACAGACTGCCACTCCGGCGCGTGCCAGACCACCGGGATCGCCGTCGCCGGGCGGGGGTTATCGCAGGGGGGCGAGGTTGACGCCGGCCGCCCAGTCGAAGCCCCGCGTCAGGCTCTACGGTGTCCGGGCCATGGCGAAGCGTCCCGAATGGCCTTATTGCCCTGCTCGCCGTGCCGCTTGACCACAGATCCGGAGCCCTCTGCCTGGAAGCGGGTGCCGTCACCGGCTTTGCCCTTCGTGCCCTGCCGCGCGGACCAGCCGGTTGCCTCGGCTCAGGTCGCGTCCGGGGCCTCCGCGCCAAACGCCTCGACCGCCTGGGGCCCCGGGGGTTCTTCGAGGTCGTGCAAGGCATGCTGTTCCCCGGCAAAGAGGTCCCGGCTCAGGGTGCGCAGGGCCTCCAGGCGCTCCGCCGTGGCGGCGCAGGCCGGGTGTGGGGCCCCCGCGCCGCGACAGGCGATGACCGCATCCTCCAGGCGCAGCATATGCAGCCCCGGCAGGGGCCGCAGCCGCACCGTCCCCAGGTCCGCCGCCAGGTCGGGCCAGGTCAGCCCCAGGATGGAGGGCCGGTGGTCGCCGAGGAGGCTCAGCAACAAGCCGGGTAATTGGTACAGAGGTAGATCCCCGGTGTTGACCACGCCGCGCTCGCCGTCGATCACCACCAGGGGGGTGGCGACCAGGGTGCGGAACATGGCGTCACTGAAGTCCGACCGCGCCGCGGCCAGCAGCCCGGAATCAGTGTAGCCGCGATAATTGGGTCCCAAGTAGGGCAGGTGATCGCCGAACAGGACCACCACCGCCCGCGGGTCCCGGGCGCGCAGTGCGGCGAGGAAGGCCATCAGCTCCCGCGACTTGTAGTAGAGGCTGTTGGCGTAGGCGGCGATCAGCCCCGGGTCGGCGGCGACTGCGATCCGCTCCGGCCGCAACAGGTTGCGGGGATAGGGCAGATGGCCGAAGTAGGTCAGGACGTAGTTGAAGACCGGGTCCGGGTCTTGCAGGTACGGGTCCAGTTTGTCCAGCACCTGGCGGTAGAGCGAGGCGTCGCTGAGTAAGCCGTCGCTCAGATCGTCCAGGTCGAAGTCCTTCTCTGACCAGTAGATATTGAAACCGACGCGCCGGTAGGCATTGACCCGGTTCCAGAAGGCGGCGACGTTGGGGTGGGAGGCGATGGCCCGGTAGCCCGCTGCCGCCAGATGCCGGGGCAGGCAGGGCGCCTCCCGGCGCAGGCCGCCCTCGAAGAAGACGTGGTCGCGCTCCACGGGAAAACCACACAGGGCCTCGAACTCGGCGTTGGCGGTATAGCCGCCAAAGACGGGGGAGAGAGCGTGGGAATAGCCGGCGTCCGCCCACAGCGCGCGAAAGGCCGGGTCCAGGGGGTCCTCGGCAATGCCCGCCGCCGTCAGTTCCAGGGGGTCCCAAAAGGATTCCAGGACGATGAGGTGCAGGTTGCGCCGGGGCGGCGTGGCCCCCTCGACCGCGATCAGCCCGCTGCGGGGCTGGCTGCCCAGGTTGCGCAGGGCCTGGGCCACGGCAGCGGGATCAGGGGTGGGCTCCCGCCGGGCGCGGCTGCGCACCCCCTCCTGTACGAGGTGCAGGGGCAGCCCCCGGGCCTCGAAGTTGCCGCGCTGATTCCAGCCCCAGTCGCCGAAGCGGGCGTCGAGGGCGCGGCTGGCCGTTTCGGGGAAGAGCAACAGCCCGACCGCCAGCGTGGCCAGCAGCCCCAGACTGGCCCAGGCCCGGGGCCGGCGCCAGGCGAACATCCAGCCCAGCAAGGTCAGGGGCAGGGCAAGGGTCACCAGCGCCGCCAGCCATTGCCAGCCGGAAAGCCAGCGAAACAGGTGGCGCGCCGCCAGGAAATCGTCCGGCATCACCGGGGCGCCGAGGATGGCCACCTTGGCGGCATTGACCAGGGTGAAGGCGGCGGTCAGGGCCAGCCAGGCGAGCAGGAAGCGGCCCAGCCCCCGGGCCATGGCCAGGAGCAGGGTGCCCAGCAGCAGGTGGGCCAGCAGGTCCGTCCCCAGGGCCGCGGCGCCGGGACGCACGCCGAAGACCGCCGCGCTGAGGGACTGGAGTAGCCCATAGCCGAGGGTCATGCCGGCCCAGGCGATCAGCAGGGGGAAGCGGTGATGTAGGGGCGCCCCCCTCGGGACCAGGCCCGTTCGGCCCGCTACCGCCATGGGCAAGCGCGTCCGGAGGCGTGGCGAGGGAAGCTGACCGACAGACGTGGGACCCTTTCCTGGCAGCAGCAGACGCTCCAGGTCCACGGTTGATCTAGGACGCCGCCCGGGCGGCCAGGAGATCCGCCAGCAGCCGCAGGAGCTCCCGATCCGCCGGCGTGCATTGCCGCATCGCGTCGAGGAAGGCGATCTCATCCTGGTCCGGGGTGGGACGAGCGGCCTCGGGGCCGCGTCCCGCGAGCAGCCAGCGGAGTTCGCAGCCCAGACAGTCGGCGAGCAGGGGCGCTTGCCACATAGCGAGGTCGCCGCCACCCGGGCGGCCCCAGGCCCTGATCGTTGCCTCGGGAATAGCCAGGGTGGCGGCAATGTCGGCCGGAACCTTCCCCGTTTGCGCGAGCCGCCAGTTAACCCGCTCCCAAAAGTTACTGCCCGGTCCGCAGGGGCTGGCGTTCTCTAGCCGGGGGGTCAACATAGCCGCGCCCCTCTTTCTGCGCGTGATACGAGGATGGCCATAGGTTGCTATGGGGCGGATGGGCGTTGTTCTTGCGGCATACGGGAACGGTTAGTCCGCCATCAGGTAACGAATCGCGTCGCGCAAGACCACCAGCAGCACGATGAGCGCCATCAGGGCCAGGCAGATGGCGGCCACGCTGCCGGGGTCCGGTCTCGGGCGGCGCGCCAGCTGTTTGGAGTCAGGCGTTGGCGGTTGCGCGCGGGGTGAAGCGGCTCCGGGCGGAGCGTGAGTACGGTGAATACCGTCGCACCCCGAGGAGGACGGAGACATGGTTCCGCGACCCAAGGGCGTTTTCACAACCAGGGACCGGCCGGACGATGGACGGTTGAAGGGATCGGTTTGCACATCATGAAGAGCGACAGCAGGATGACGCACCACGCCGTATTGCGCAGCGGTTCTCCGGCACGGATCGCTTTATGCGGCATGGATGGCTGGCGATCATGGAGGGTATGATGGTCTTCCTCGGTAGGTATTGCTTAATGTGGCTGGTGGATTGGCTATGCGTTCCTATGATGAGATCCAGCGGGTACTCGTGGAAAATATTCGGCGTCGACGGCGGCAATTGGGCATCACGCAAGTGGTCCTCGCCCGGCGCATGGGGCTCTCCTCCGAAACGTCATTAACCAGCCTCGAACTCGGCAGGCACAGCCCCTCATTACGGACGATGTGCCGGATCGCGGCAGCGCTTGAGACCGATCTCTGTTCGCTGCTCATTCCCGCGACAGAGGGCTTGTCAGCTCCCTCCTCCTCTACCCGCCCCTCGCCCCCCCGCGCCCCAAGCGCTGCCGGTACCGCCGACACCGCAGGCGAGGGATAGCACGGCGCCGCGGGAGATGATGAGCGACACAGCCACCACGGCTAACCGGCGCTCACCACTTCCCGGGCGGAAATCAGGCCCCCGTGGAGGGGTTCGGGGTCACCCTGATCAGATCGCGTGCGATCCCCACGATATCGTAGCCCCTGCTTTTGACCCGCGCCCGCACTTCCCGGATCAGCGCTTGTCGGTCGCTATTCATGCGATTCTGATGGCCGGCATGTGCTTTCACGGGGGTGGCTTTCTGAACGGTCATTCTCTTTTTACCTCGTTACGATCAGTTAGGGTGATGTCCTATGCGCCCCTTTTGCACGGAGCGCCAACAGCTCACGATCTGGTTCGAGCTGAATTCTGTTGCCACGGTGGTAGGGAGACGGTATGTGGTTCATGCGGATGCTGACGATCAAGAGCGCCGCCGCAATTGAACAGGGGTGCTTGCCCGCGCCACCCTCGACGGGATGACTCCCGTCTTACCGGGCCTTATTGGCGTGGATTAGTGGGGCGCCATGCTCATCAGCACGAGCAATACCAACCCCGCGATGAGCGCGGAGACAACCCAGGCCATGATTTCCGGGGAAACGGAAGCCCTGCCGGCCGCCGCCTCTTTTTGTTCACCAGTAGTTTTTTTGACGGGCATGACGTGTAATTCTGCTGTGAGTTGTGACAGACAGGATAGACCGCGTTTTTTAATTGACTGCAAATCAGCGATGATCTTATCCAGTTGACGGATACCGTTCAGGTCTCTCTGTTCGTTGGAATTGGTTTTTTCCCAGAACGCAGACCTGGCCGCCGTCAGTTCACTTTCAAAGGCGTTTGCGGCCGAATAGAGCCGTGCACTGGCCGAGAGGAGTTGCGCCTGATGTTGTCCATCTATGCGGCGGCCGGTGTTATCGCTCATTGCGCCTTCCCATCGATCTTGGCGCGCAGTTTGTCAGCGCTGAGATAACCCGCGACATGCTCCCCAGACGGCAGAATTATGGCCGGCGTACCGCGTATTTCCATAAGTCGCCCCAAGGCCATATGGCGATCGATCGGATTGTCACAGGCAGCGGTCGTGACCGACTTACCCGAGATTGCCGCCGTCCAGGCTTCGCGGGGGTTTTCGTTACACCAGATATTTTGCATTTTCTGGTAGGTGTCGCTGTTCTTGCCGTCTCGGGGGAAAAACAGGTAGCGGATGTTTATGCCGTGAGCGTGATAATCTGCCATCTCTTTGTGGAATTGCCGACAGTAGGCGCAATCCACATCAGAGAAGACCGTGACGGTTACGGCATCCGGTCGCGCGGTTTTGAAGGTCAGCGTGTCTGCTTCCTGTACGCTGACGAGGGAGGCTATTCTTGCCTCCCTTTTCAGATTGTCCGTGATGTTTACATGGGTTTGCAGGTCGAACACATTGCCCTCTATCAGGTATCTACCATCGTTCGTAACATAGAGAACCTGAGGCCCGATCATGACGCTGTAGAGTCCCTGTATCGGCGCCGGCTTGAGGTCGTATGTCAGATCACCCGGGAGGACCCGGGTGAGTTCCTGGCGGATCCTGGCTTCGCTATCGGCCTCCAGCACTGTGGAAAACGAGGCAAGCGTGAGCATGAGCGCTTGCATCAATTTACTGTTGGACTTCATCTCTGCGTGCTTCCTCTCGGCTCACACCCCTGTATCGACTATAGGGGGGACGCTGCAACGTTCAGTACGACCGTCTATTTGCGCCGTTATTTTGGGAGGTGATTGCGCTTACTCGCCCGGTTGGCCCGAGTCGTTCGGCCTGTCGGAAGCTGTACTTTACCCTGCCAACAAGGTCGGGTGGCTGACCGGTTGTGACAATTCTGACCAATTCTGACAAGCGGTCGCTCCTGTCGGAATGCCATCCCAGCCATCCACTATCAGCGCGCACGACAGACTGGAAGGACGGGCGCTGTTTTTCTGGCGCATGCCGGGTTCTTTCTGCGCGGAGGGTCTTTGCGTATCTGGGACTCACGAAGGGGTGCGCGAGCCCTGCACGTCCGCCATTTCCTGGCGCTTGCTGCGGGCGATACCCGAGGATGATGAGCGCTCAACGCCCGGAGCTGAGGTAGGGGAAACCGCATGCACGGGCCCCCGGCCCGTATAGGGGAAACCAGCTTTCTACTTTCCCCGTGATCGGGGGGCGTTCACCCCCCCC